>DAORHX010000556.1:0-2749 GCA_035438245.1 Rubrivivax sp. | reverse complement strand
AGCACCGGTTGGCCGCCGACCTGCTTGACGACGACGGCCGTGTCCGCGCCTTGCGCGTCGGGCAGCAGCACGACGCTGCCCTGCGGCGGCGATGCGCAGGCCCCGAGCAGGCCGAGCAGCACCCCCGGCGCGGCGGTCGCGGCGCGGCGCAGCGGCTCACTCACCCGCCGAGACCACGAAGTCGGTGCCGCGCACGGCCAGCTGCGCCGACGGCGTGCGCACCGTCATCGCCTGCGGCGACTGCTTGGCGATGCGGCCCGACACCACCGCCAGCGTGCCGCGCTGCAGTTGCGCATCGAAGCGCCCCTGCTGCGTGGTGGCATCGAACTCGAAGCGCTGCAACGACAGGATGCTGTTCGGGCCGGCGGACAGCAGCGAGTTGTCGCGCATGGTGATGCCCACGGCACCGTCGGCGCCGGTCTTCAGCGTGTCGGCAGCCTCCAGCCGCATGCCGACCTCGGCCGGCAGCAGCTGGCCCTGGCGCTCGACCGACACCTGGCCCTTGCGCGTCTTGATCTGGCCGATCTCGGCGGCGGCCGGCAGCACGAGGGCCAGGGCCAGCGCCAGCGCGGCGTGTCGGGGTCTGACAAACGATGCGGCGTTCATGGGCGTCTCCCGGCAATGGGCGCAGCTTAGCGCGGTGCTGCGATGAGCGATAGCGCCGCCAGCCGCGTCTTCCGCGCGCGCCACGACCAGGTGGCGGCGGCGCTGGCCTTCGTCGAGGACTTCTGCGCACTGCGGCAGGTCGGCGCCGACGATGCGTCGCGGCTGATGCTGGTCGTCGAGGAGCTGTTCACCAACGTCATCGTGCACGGCCATCGCGGCGACAGCGACGCGCCGGTGCATGTCGAGCTGGGCGTCGCCGCAGCGCAGCTGACGTTGTACTTCGAGGACAGCGCTCCGCCGTTCGACCCGCTGCGCCACCTGGCCGAATCGGCGCCGGACCTGGACCAGCCGGCACACGAGCGCCTGGTCGGCGGCCTGGGCCTGCCGCTGGTCGCGCGGATGTGCGAGCGCTTCGACTACGCGCACGTCGACGGGCGCAACCGGCTGCGGCTGGTGCTCGGGCGAGCGGGCTGACACGGGTGCGCGATCCAGGGTCCCGGGCGTGTGCCGGGTGCCGGCGCAAGGCAGCCGCAATACGAACAGCCTTCACCGCGGAGGCGCAGAGTACGCAGAGAAAGCGCAGAGGAAATACATGGAGAAGAAGGCTTCCCGTTTTCCTCTGCGAAGCTCTGCGTACTCCGCGTCTCTGCGGTGAAGGTATTGGCTGTTTGCAGTTCGGCGGCTTTGCGCCGCCTACAGCACCAGCAGTGCGCGGAAGTCGTTGACGTTGGTGAAGGTCGGCCCCGGCACCACCAGGTCGCCCAGGCGCGCGAAGAAGCTGTAGGCGTCGTTGCGGTCCAGGTGGTCGCCGGCCTTCATGCCGGCGGCCGTGGCGCGCAGCAGCGTGTCCGGCGTGACGATGGCGCCGGCGTTGTCCTCGATGCCGTCGATGCCGTCGGTGTCGGCGGCCAGCACGTGCACGTTCGGCTCGCCTTGCAGCGCGATCGCACAGCCGAGCAGGAACTCGCCGGCGCGGCCACCGCGCCCCCCCTGCGAACGCACCGTGACCGTCGTCTCGCCGCCGCTGAGGATCACGCAGGGTCGCGCGAACGGCGCACCGCGCCGCGCCACCGCGCGCGCCAGCGCCGCATGCACCTTGCCGACCTCGCGCGACTCGCCTTCGATCTCGTCGCTGAGGATGTGCGCGTCCAGGCCCGCGTCGCGCGCGCGTTGCGCCGCGGCTTCCAGGCTCTGCTGCGGCGTGGCGATCATGTGGACCCGGTGGCCGGCGAAGCGCGCATCGCCGGGCTTCGGCGTCTCGAAGGCGCCGCTGTCCAGGCCGGCCCGCGCGGCCGCAGGGATGTCGATGCCGTAGCGCTGCAGGATGCGCAGCGCGTCGGCACAGCTGCTGGAGTCGGGCACGGTCGGGCCGCTGCCGATGACTTCGGGGGCGTCGCCGGGCACGTCACTGATCAGCAGCGTCACCACCCTTGCCGGCGCGCAACGCGCCGCCAGCCGGCCGCCCTTGATGGCCGACAGGTGCTTGCGCACGCAGTTCATCTCGTCGATCGCCGCGCCGCTGTTCAGCAGCGCCTTGTTGATCGCGCGCTTGTCGTCCAGGCTCAGCCCCGGCGCCGGCAGCGACAGCAGTGCCGACGCGCCGCCGCTGATCAGGCACAGCACCAGGTCGTCGGCCGTGAGCCCCTGCGTCAGCTCGAGGATGCGCTGCGCGGCCTGCTGGCCGGCGCCATCGGGGACGGGGTGCGAAGCCTCGACCACCTCGATGCGGCCGGGCTTCGACTTGTAGGCCGGCGGCACGTGGTCGTAGCGCGTGACCACCAGCCCGGACAGCGGCGCGCCCTTCGGCCACAGCGCGTCCACGGCATCGGCCATCGCGCCGCCGGCCTTGCCGGCGCCGAGCACCAGCGTGCGACCCTTCGGCGGCGCCGGCAGGTAACGTGCGGTGTTGTGCGCCGGCAGCGCACGCGCCACGGCAGCGTCGTACAGCGCGCGCAGGAACTCGCGGGGGTGGGACTTCGGGTCGGGGGGGGTGCTCATCGGTCGGATGGTAGGCCCGGCGCCTTCGGGGACGGCCCGGCGCCGGTTCACGCCTGCGCCACCTCGTGATGGGCCATCAGCTCCAGCGCGCGCACCAGCGCCGAGTGGTCCAGCTCCTGCATGCCGTTGGCCGCGCAGGCCTGCA
>DAORHX010000555.1:0-2757 GCA_035438245.1 Rubrivivax sp. | reverse complement strand
TCATCGTGCAGCACCAGACCAGCGAGCTGTGGATGAAGCTGATGCTGCACGAGCTGCGTGCCGCCATCGGCTACATCGCGAACGACCAGCTGGCGCCGGCCTTCAAGATGCTGGCGCGCGTCAGCAAGATCATGGAGCAGCTGGTGCACGCCTGGGACGTGCTGGCGACGATGACGCCGCCCGAATACAGCGCGATCCGCCCCTACCTGTCCAGCAGCAGCGGCTTCCAGAGCTGGCAGTACCGCTGCATCGAATTCAGCCTGGGCAACAAGAACGCGGCGATGCTGAAGCCCCACGCGCACCGCGCCGACCTGCTGGCCCACGTGCAGGCCGCGTACCACGCGCCCAGCCTGTACGACGAGGCGCTGCGCCTGCTGGCGCGGCGCGGCCTGCCGCTGCCGGCCACGCACCTGCAGCGCGACTGGACGCAGCCCTACGAAGCCAGCGACGGCGTCGAGGTCGCCTGGCTCAGCGTCTACCGCGACCCCGAGCACCACTGGGACCTGTACCAGCTGGGCGAGGAACTGACCGACCTGGAGGACGCGTTCCGGCTCTGGCGCTTCCGCCACGTGACCACGGTCGAGCGCATCATCGGCTTCAAGCGCGGCACCGGCGGCACCAGCGGCGTGGGCTACCTGCGCAAGATGCTCGACGTGGTGCTGTTCCCCGAGATCTGGAAGCTGCGCACCGATCTGTAGCGGCGGCTACAGTCGGCGCCATGAAGATCCTCGTCCTGGGTGCCGGCGCGATCGGCGGTTATTTCGGCGGCCGGCTGGTGCAGGCCGGCGGCGACGTCAGCTTCCTCGTGCGCGAACGCCGCCAGCAGCAGTTGCAGCAGCACGGCCTGGTGGTGCGCAGCCCGCACGGCGACTTCCAGTTGCCGGTGCAGACCGTGCGGCGCGAGCAGCTCGCTGCGCCCGCCGACCTGGTGCTGCTTGCCTGCAAGGCCTACGACCTGGATGCCGCGCTGGCGGCGATCGCCCCGGCGATGGGCGAGCACACCACGCTGGTGCCGCTGCTCAACGGCATCGCCCACATCGAGCGCTTGCAGTCGCAGTTCGGCGCGGCGCGGGTGGCGGGTGGCAGCTGCGGCATTCCGGCCACGCTGTCGGCGGACGGCGAGGTCGTGCAGCTCGGCCCGCTGCACCGCATCGTCTTCGGCCGACTGCCGGGCACGGCCGAAGCGGCGCAGCCGCGGCTCGAGGCCTTGCTGGCGCTGTTCCGCCGCACGCCGGTGAGCGTCGAACTGGACGAGCAGATGATGCGCGCGCTGTGGGAGAAGTTCGTCGGCCTGGCGACGCTGGCGGCGATGACCTGCCTGATGCGCGGCACGGTCGGCGACATCCTCGCCGCCGACGACGGCGCGGCGCTGTTCGCACAGACCTTCGCCGCCTGCCAAGGCGCAGCCCGCGCGGCCGGCTACGCGCCGCGCGAGGCGCCGATGGCCGGCTTCGAGGCGATGTTCGCGGACCGCCAGTCGGCGATGGCGGCATCGATGCAACGCGACCTGGAAGGCGGCGGCCGCACCGAAGGCGCGCACGTAGTCGGCGACATGCTGCGGCGTGTGCAGGCCGCCGGCCTGGAGACGGGCGTGCTGCGCGCCGCCTGGTGCCATCTGCAGGTGGCCGAACGCCGCCGCACCGCCGCGTAGCCTGCGGCGGTCGGCAAAGCCGCCCACCGTCAGCGGCTCTGCAAGGACGCACCCACCGACTCGACCAGCGCGCGCATGCGCTGCCAGTGCGAGCCCGGCCAGTAGACGCGGCCGCAGCCGGCGCAGGTGCTGAACTCCCGCTGGTGCTCGCGCACCGCCTCGGGCAGCCGCGCCTCGACCTGTGCCTTGGCCACCGCCTGCAGCGGCAGGTTGCAGCGCAGGCACCGCGTCAGCGGCCGCGCCGCGCGCGCCAGGTCGAGCCGCTCGAACAGCTCGCGCAGCTGCGCCTCGCTGCGCAGCGCGCGCACGTAGCAGCCGTGGTCGATGCCGCGGCGCTTGAGCAGGTCGCGGTCGCGCGTCAGCACGATGCGCTGCTCGGCAACGGCGATGCGCTCGATCTGTTCGTCGCGGTAGGCGTTGTCGTACAGCGTGTCGAAGCCGGCCATGCGCAGCAGATGCGCCAGCCCGCCCAGGTGTGCGTCGGCGACGAAACGCGGCTCGCGCAACGCGCGCGGGCGCACGCGCAGCAGCGGCGTGATGTCGAAGGTCTCGAACTTGGGGTAGACCGCGACCCGGTCGCCTTCGTGGACCCGCCGCTCGAAGCCCACCGACTCGCCGTTGACCAGCACCAGCTCGACCTCGGTATGCGGCACGCCCAGCGCCTCGACCATGTGCTTGACGGTGGCCGCACGCGCGCAGCGCCGCGTGAACTCGCGCTTGCGGTGCTCGGGCGCGAGGAAGTCGTTCAGCTCCTCGTAGAAGCGGAAGCTGGCGCTGACGCCGCCGCCGCTTGCCCGAGGCACCGGGCTCAATGCACGCGCGCGCCGCTGAACGCGCCGTGCGGCAGCGCCTGCATCAGCGCGTGGAACTGCGCGTGTGTCAGGCGCATCAGCCGCTCGTGATCGCCGCTTTCCAGGTACACCGGGTCGCAGGCTTCAAGCGCGTCGTCGACCACGGTGCTGATGCCCCACGGCATGCCCAGCGACGGCACCGCGCCGGCTTCGCAGCCGTCGAACATGGCGGCCAGCCGCGACTCCTCGGCCAGGTGCAGCTGGCCGCGCTGCAGGCGCTGCGCGAGCCGGCCGAGGTGCACGCTGCGGTCGGCC
>DAORHX010000554.1:0-2768 GCA_035438245.1 Rubrivivax sp. | reverse complement strand
AGTTCTCGCCCGACGGCCGCTTCGTCTACTTCGGCTCGCGCGACGGCTGGATCACGAAGTACGACCTGTGGAACCTGGTGGTGGTGGCCGAGGTGCGCGCGGGGCTGAACATGCGCAACGTCGCGGTCAGCGGCGACGGCCAGTGGGTGATGGCGGCGAACTACTTCCCGCACACGCTGGCGCTGTTCGACGCGCAGCTGAACCTGGTGAAGACCTATGCGGCGACGACGGCCGACGGCAAGGCCAGCTCGCGCGTGTCGGCGGTCTACGACGCCGCGCCGCGCAGGAGCTTCGTCGTCGCGATGAAGGACATCCCCGAGGTCTGGGAGATCTCGTACGACCCGAAGGCCGAGCCGATCTACGACGGCCTGGTGCACGACTACCGCATGGGCGAGGGCATTCCGAAGCCCGGCACCTTCGGCGTGCGCCGCTCGAAGCTGCAGCAGCCGCTGGACGACTTCTTCTTCTCGCCCGACTACAGCGAGGTGCTCGGCGCGACGCGCGGCGCCGGCGACGGCGCGGCGACGGCGCAGGTCGTCAACCTCGACGTGCGGCGCAAGATCGCCGACCTGCCGATCGCCGGCATGCCGCACCTCGGCTCGGGCATCACCTTCCTGTGGAACGGCCGGCGGGTCGTCGCCGGCCCCAACCTGAAGGGCGGCCAGATCGACGTCATCGACATGAAGACCTGGCAGCCGGTGAAGACGATCCCGGTGCCCGGGCCCGGCTTCTTCATGCGCAGCCACGAGAACACGCCCTACGCGTGGACCGATTCGATGATGAGCCCGCAGGCGAAGGACACGCTGACGGTGATCGACAAACGTTCGCTCGAACCGGTGGCCAGCGTGCGTGCCGAGCCCGGCAAGACGCTGGCGCACATCGAGTTCACGAAGGACGGCCGCCATGCGCTGGCCAGCCTGTGGGAGCTGGACGGTGCGCTGATCGTCTACGACGCGGCGACCTTCAAGGAGGTCAAGCGCCTGCCGATGAGCAAGCCGGTCGGCAAGTACAACGTGTGGAACAAGATCACGCGGTCGGAGGGCACCTCGCACTGAGCGCCGCGCAGCCCGGCGTGTGCAGTGCGTCCGCTGCGGCACCCATGGCGCGCGCCGCGAACGCTGCGGCTGTGCCAGCATCGCGGCATGAACCGCATCGCCTTCTGCCTGGCCGCGCTGCTGTGCGTCGGCCCCGCGCTCGGCGCGCCGCCGCAGCGCAACCTGAGCGTCGAGATGCGCGTCGACGACGACCAGGCCGCAGCGGCGCGCGATGCCCAGGGCAGCGTGCGCATCGGCAGCCGCGGTGGCCGCGTCGATGCCGGCGGCTCGGTGGTCGTGCAGTCCGGCAGTTCGCGCCAGGCGACGGACACCGTGCAGCGCGTGCTGGTGCTGAACGGCGGACGCGCCACGCTGCGCCTGGCGCAGGGCGTGGCGGTCGACGACACCGAGGTGTGGTGGACGCCGTGGGGCCCGGGCGCGGTGGTGCGCAGCCAGTGGGTCGAGCTGGTCAACGGCATGGAAGTGCGGCCGCAGTGGCCCGGCGGCGACGCGCCGGTGACGCTGGAGATCGCTGCGCAGAGCGCCGGCCGCGTCACGCACAACCCGGTGCAGTCGCTGCCGCCGCAGGCCACGGTGCTGACCACCGTGCAGCTGCCGCTGGGCGAATGGGTCGAGGTGGCGCGCGTGCAGGGCCGGCAGGCCAGCCTGTCCGACGGTGGCGGCTTCGGCGCCGCGACCGCGTCGCGCCAGCGCAGCCTGCAGGTGCGCGTCAGCCTGCCCTGAGGCCGCTTCAGCGCGCGGCCGGCACGCCCTTCGGCCACAGCACCCACATGCGCAGCGGCTGCTTCATGCGCCCGGCCTGCGCCTCGGCCCCTTCGGCCCAGCCCCAGAAGTAGTCGGCGCGCACCGCACCGGTGATCGCGCTGCCGGTGTCCTGCGCCAGCACCAGGCGCTGCAGCGCAGTGGCCGACAGCGGCTCGGTGCTGTCCAGCCAGACCAGCGCGCCGTAGGGCACGCTCTTCGGGTCGACGGCGATCGATCGCCCCGGCGTCAGCGGCACGCCCATCGCGCCGCGCGGGCCGAGGCTCGGGTCGGGCAGCGGCTCCTCGCGGAAGAAGACGACGCGCGGGTTGGCCCACAGCATCTGCTGCATGCGCTGCGGGTTGCGCCGCGCCCAGTCCTTGATCGCCGGCCAGTTGGCAGCGTCCGGCTTCAGCTCGCCCTGGTTGATCAGCCAGCGGCCCACCGACGCATAAGGCTGGTCGTTGTGGCCGGCGAAGGCCAATCTCACGGTCTGCACGGTCTGCACACGGCCGTCGCCGGCCGTCAGGCGCAGCCGGCCCGAGCCCTGGATCTGCAGCAGCAGCGCGTCCAGCGGGTCGGCCACGTAGGCGATCTCGCGGCCCCGCAGCGCCGCCTGCGCGGCCGGCAGCGTGTCCAGCTGCTGGCGTGTCCAGTACGGCTTGCGCTGGCCCAGGTCGGCGGGCGGCGCGTACAGCGGCACCTGGTAGGCGCCGCGGCGCGTGCGGCTGGCGTCGATCGACGGCTCGAAGTAGCCGGTCAGCAGACCGTCGGCCGAGCCGTCCGCAGCCTCGACACGATACGGCTGCAGCCGTTGCGCCAGCCACAGGCGCGTCGCCGCGTCGTCGCCGGGCGCCGTCAGCCGCGCCTCGGCGCACAGCGTCAGCCATGCCGACGGCGCGCGGTCGCAGCCCTTGAGCAGGGCCGACCAGACCTCGGCGCTACGGTCGGCCGACCAGCCGGGGAGCTGGG
>DAORHX010000553.1:0-2769 GCA_035438245.1 Rubrivivax sp. | reverse complement strand
CGCGATAACTGGCAAGACGACTACTTGGAGTTGTTCCTGCGATGACTGTCTATCTTAGGTCAGCGGCGCGGCCGAACGCGCCGGCATCGAAGCCGGCGACGTGCTGCTGGCCATCAACGGCAAGCCGGTGACGTCCGTCGAGCAGATCCGCGGCGTGCTGAAGAGTCAGCCGAAGAGCGTGGCGCTGCTGGTGCAGCGCCAGGGCAACCAGATCTTCGTGCCGGTGCCGCTGGGCTGAGCCTCGGGTGGATTCGCGAGCGGGCGCAAGGAAGTGGCGCCCGCTCGCGGCGCGACCTCCGTTTCCTCCGTTCCTCCGCGGTGAAGTATTGGTTTTCGGCTGCTTTGCGCAGCCGTGAGCGGCTGTCCGGTTCTTGCGATCGAGCTGGAACGCAAGGGGCCATCACACGCGCACCACGGTCACCGTGCAATCGGCCTGTGCCACCACCTGCGAGCTGACGCTGCCGAGGTAGCGCCGCACCGTCGACGTGCCCCGCGCGCCCATGACGATGTGGTCGACGTGCGTGCGCGCGGCGAAGTCGACGATGGCGCCGGCGGCATCCGGCGCTTCGAGCACGTGGAAGGTCAGCCGCGTGTCGTCGAGCGCCATGTCCTTGGCGATCGGCCGCGCCCAGTGGCGCAGGTTGACCAGCTGCTTCATGTGCAGGCTCTGCCCCTGCATGTCGACCAGCGTGTTCATGCCGATGCGCGCCGTCTTCATCACGCCGACGCAGGCCAGCCGCGCGCCGGGCACGGTCAGCAGGATGCGGCCCACGGTCTCGCGCAGATGGTCCAGCAGCTCGGGCGTCGAATGCTCGACGTCGACCGCGGCCATGACGATCTGGCTCTTCCAGACCTGGCTGGCGGCGCCCAGCACGACCTGCGGCTGCGGCTCGTGGCCGACGGCGCGGAACCAGCGCTTGAAGCGCGTCCACGGCCGCTGGCCGCCGGTGCGCTCGGCGCGTGCGCTGAGCGGAACCTGCGCCGGATCCTGCAGCGCCAGCGCCAGCTGCGCGGCGCTCTGCCAGCGCTGCTGCGGGTCGACTTCCAGGCACTTGAGGATCACCTCCTGCAGCCAGGGCGGGCAGTCGGGGCGATGCGTGCGCGGCGGCACCGGGTCCTCGTACAGCCGCTTGCGCAGCCCGCGCACCGTGTCGGGCGAGCCGAACGGCCGCTGCCCGGTGCTGAAGTGGTAGAGCATCACGCCGAGGGCGAACAGGTCCGAGCGCGGGTCGTTGCGCCGGTACTGCACCTGCTCGGGCGACATGTAGGGGCCGGTGCCCATCGGCAGCGTGAATTCCTCTTCCAGCAGGTCGGGCAGCTGGTTGTGCCGCGACAGCCCGAAGTCGACCAGCACGGCGCCGCCGTCGGGGCGGAACATGATGTTGCTGGGCTTGATGTCCAGGTGCACCAGCTGCTGGTGGTGCAGCTCGTGCAGCGCGGTGGCCACGCGCGAGCCGATCTCGATCACCTCGTCCAGCGGCAACGGCGCGGCGTCCAGCCGCGGCCGCAGCGATGCCCCCGCGATGCGCTCCATGACGATGTAGGGCTGGCGCGTGAAGTCGCCGCGCGCGACATAGCGCGGCACGTGCGGGCCCTGCAGCACGGGCAGGATCATCTGCTCGACCTCGAAGCCGACGATCGTCGCCGGGTCCTCGCCGCCCTTGATGCGCGGCAGTTTCATGATCAGCGGCAAGGTCGCCAGCGCCGGGTCGTCGCCGGGCAGCGGCGCATCCGGCTCGCGCTGCACCGCCCACAGCGTCGCCATGCCGCCGACGTGCAGCTTTTCCACCAGCCGCCAGCCGTCGATCACCGAGCCGGCGACCAGCCGCACGGCCAGCGGCGACTCGTCCTCGGGTTGCGCCTCAGGTGCCATCGGCCAGGCGGTCCGCCAGCGACTGCGGCAGCTGCGCGTCGTGGATCTTGGCGGCGGTGGTCTCGTAGTCGTAGGGCACGCGCCAATAGGTGATCTGCTGCGCGGTGTCGTCGTACAGCGCATAGCAGGCGGCAGGGTTGCCGTCGCGCGGCTGGCCCACCGCGCCGGGGATCACCAGCCAGCGCCGCGACGACAGCAATGGCATCGCCACGCCGGGCGCCGGCGTGAAGTCGCCGACCTTGCCGGCGAGAGACAGGTGGTACAGCATCGGGTCGTGCATGTGGCCGCAGAAGGTGATGCGCTGCGGGGTCGCGTGCAGGCTGCGCATCGCCTCCATGCGGCCGGTGATGTAGTCCCAGCCCTCGGGTGCGTAGGCGTTGGCATGCACGAACAGCATCTCGCCGAGCGCCTGTGTCAGCGGCAGCGCATCGAGGAAGGCCAGCTGTCCGGCATCGAGCCGCGACCGCGTCCACTCGATCACCGTGCGCGCCTCCGGGCGCATCGACGGTG
Organism: Rubrivivax sp.; assembly: GCA_035438245.1. Lineage (GTDB taxonomy): Bacteria > Pseudomonadota > Gammaproteobacteria > Burkholderiales > Burkholderiaceae_C > Rubrivivax. The sequence goes on along the minus strand of DAORHX010000553.1, from coordinate 386 downwards.
CCGCGCCGCGCACCACCGCGGCGTCGTGGTTGCCTTTGACCGCGAAGGCGCCGGCGGCGACGCGCTCGCGCACCAGCGTGACCACCGCCGCCGGGTCGGCGCCGTAGCCGACGAAGTCGCCGAGCAGGGCGTAGCGCTCGGCGCCCTGTTCCTGCGCATGGGCGAGCGTGGCCTGCACCGCCTCCAGGTTGGCGTGCAGGTCGGTGAGGACGGCGATGCGCATGGCTGCAACTATGCCGCAGCGCGGGCGGCCGGTGCGGTCTGCGACACTCGCCGTTCGATCGACTCGCAGCCCGGTACCCCATGCACGCACCCCAGCCCCCCGAAGCCAGTGCTCCGACGCGGCGACGCGGCGCGGCGTGAAGGCGCGCCGCTGCCGTTCTGCC
>DAORHX010000552.1:0-2775 GCA_035438245.1 Rubrivivax sp. | reverse complement strand
CGGCAAGCCCGGACGCGGCCCCGGCGGGCGTGGGCGCTAGGCCTCACGCTGCCGCGGCGAGGCCGCCGGGCTAAAATGCAAGGCTTTGCCAAGTCCTTGATTCAGGAGAGATTTTCATGGCCACCGAACGCACCCTGTCGATCATCAAGCCCGATGCCGTGGCGAAGAACGTGATCGGCCAGATCTACGCCCGCTTCGAGGCCGCCGGCTTGAAGATCGTTGCCGCGCGCATGGCGCAACTGTCGCGCGCCGAGGCGGAAGGCTTCTACGCGGTGCACAAGGAACGCCCGTTCTTCGCCGACCTGGTCAAGTTCATGACCTCGGGCCCGGTGATGATCCAGGTGCTGGAAGGCGACAACGCGATCGTGCGCAATCGCGAGCTGATGGGCGCCACCGACCCGAAGAAGGCCGAGAAGGGTTCGATCCGGGCCGACTTCGCCGACAGCATCGACGCCAATGCGGTGCACGGCTCCGACGCCCCGGCCACCGCTGCCGTCGAGATCGCGTTCTTCTTCCCGGCGATGAACATCCACAGCCGCTGAAACAGCGCGCATGACCGCGGTCAATCTGCTCGACTTCGATCTCGCTGGCCTGGCCGCCTGGTGCGACACGCTCGGCGAGAAGCGCTTTCGCGCCCAGCAGCTGTTCCGCTGGCTGCACCACAAGGGCGAAGCCGACTTCGCGCAGATGTCGGACCTGGCGCGCTCGCTGCGCGACAAGCTGCACGGCGCGGCGACCGTGCAGGCGCCGCCGATGATCAGCGAGCAGGCCTCGGCCGACGGCACCGTCAAGTGGCTGTTCGATGTCGGCCAGGGCAATGCGGTGGAGACGGTGTTCATCCCCGAGGACGACCGCGGCACGCTGTGCATCTCGTCGCAGGCCGGCTGCGCGGTCGGCTGCCGCTTCTGCGCAACCGGCCACCAGGGCTTCAGCCGCAACCTGCGCACGGCCGAGATCGTCGGCCAGCTGTGGTTCGCCGAACGCACGCTGCGCCACAAGCTGGGCTTGCGCGAAGGCGAGCGCGCGATCAGCAACGTCGTCATGATGGGCATGGGCGAGCCGCTGCAGAACTATGCGGCACTGCTGCCGGCGCTGCGCGTGATGCTCGACGACCACGGCTACGGGCTGTCGCGGCGGCGCGTCACCGTATCCACTTCCGGGGTGGTGCCGATGATCGACCGGCTGCGCGACGACTGCCCGGTGGCGCTGGCGGTGTCGCTGCACGCGCCGAACGATGCGCTGCGTGACCAGCTGGTGCCGCTGAACCGCAAGTACCCGCTGGCCGAGTTGCTGCGCGCCTGCGAGCGCTACCTGGAAGCCGCGCCGCGCGACTTCATCACGCTGGAATACTGCATGCTGCACGAGGTGAACGACACGCCCGAGCTGGCGCGGCAGCTGGTGCGGCTGGTACGCGGCCTCGAAGTCGACGCGCCGCGCCTGAGCTGCAAGCTCAACCTGATTCCGTTCAACCCGTTCGCCGCTTCGGGCCTGCAGCGCTCGGCGCCGCAGCGCGTGGCGGCCTTCGCCGCCGTGCTGCAGGAGGCCGGCATCGTCACCACGGTGCGCAAGACGCGCGGCGACGACATCGCCGCCGCCTGTGGCCAGCTGGCCGGCGAGGTGCAGGACCGCACACGCGTGCAGCAGCGCATGCGCCGCGTGCCGATCGCCGTGCATGCGGCGCCGCGGGGTGCGGCATGAGGCGCGTCGCAGCGATCTGCGCGCTGGGCCTCGCGCTCGCTTTTGGCGGCTGCACCAGCACCGTCACGCGCACCGAGGCCAAGCCCGACGCCAAGGCCGTGCCCGCGGCGCCGGACCCCGAGCAGGTCAAGCGCGGCGCCGGCGTGCGTCTGGAACTGGCCAGCCTGTACTTCAGCCGGGGCCAGTACAACACCGCGCTCGACGAGATCAAGCTCGCGATCCAGGCCGACCCGAAGAACGGCGCGGCCTACAACCTGAGCGGGCTGATCTACGCCGCGCTCGGCAACATGCCGCAGGCCGATGCCAGCTTCCAGCGCGCGCTGCAGATCAACGCCGGCGACGCCGACACGATGAACAACTACGGCTGGGTGCTGTGCCAGAACCAGCGCTACAAGGAAGCCATCGAGATGTTCCAGCGTGCGCTGGGGCAGCCGAACTACCGCGGCGCCGCGCGCACGCTGCGCGTGATGGGCATCTGCCAGGCGCGTGATGGCCGGCTCGACGAGGCCGAAGCCTCGCTGGTGCGCTCGTACCAGATCGACCCGAGCAGCGCCGAGACCGCGGTCACGCTGGCCGACGTGCAATACCGCCGCGGCGCCTACGAACGTGCGCGGTTCTACATCGACCGCGTCAACAAGTCGCCCGAGCAGTCGAACGCGCAGACGCTGTGGCTCGGCGCTCGTGTCGAATACAAGCTCGGCAACCGTGCGCTGGCCTACGGCCTGGGCGAGCAGTTGCGCAAGCGCTATCCGCAGGCACCGGAAACGCTGGCCTTCGAACAGGGCCGCTTCAATGACTGAGTCCACTGCGACCGAGAGCGCCGGTGCCAGCGCCGGTGCGCTGCTGCGCGCCGCGCGTGAGCGCCAGGGCATGCATGTCGCGGCGCTGGCGGCGACCATCAAGATCCCGCAGCGCAAGCTCGAGGCGCTGGAGGCCGACCGCTACGGCGATCTGCCCGACGCGACCTTCACGCGCGCGCTGGCGCTGACCGTGTGCCGCGCGCTGAAGCTCGCGCCCGAGCCGGTGCTGGCGCTGCTGCCGCAGACCGGCGGCAAGCCGCTGGCCGACGTGGCCGGC
>DAORHX010000551.1:0-2787 GCA_035438245.1 Rubrivivax sp. | reverse complement strand
ATGCCGGCCGCGCCGCCGACGACGGCCAGGTCACCGTGGCTGCCCTTGTGGCTGGCATGGGGACGCGGCCGCAGGACCTGCAGCGCCGTGGCGCCTGCCAGTCGCGCGCTGCTGCGGCTGTCGTCGACCGGCACGCCCAGCGTGTCCAGCCAGATCTGCCCGGCGTGGTCGCGCCCGGCGCCGGTGAACAGGCCGGGCTTCAGCGTCAGCAGCGACAGCGTGTGCGTCGCGATGACGGCGCTGCCCGGCCGCTGCCCGGTATCTGCCTGCAGGCCCGACGGCAGGTCGACCGCCAGCACGCTGCGGCCCATCCGGTTGATGGTGTCGATGGCCTCGGCCAGCGCGCCTTGCGCAGCGCGCGATGCGCCGATGCCGAGCAGCGCGTCGATGACCAGGTCTGGCGGCGCCTCGGGTGGGGCCGCCGAGATGTCGATGCCGGCCTGCGCCGCGTCGGCCAGCGCCTGGCGTGCGTCGTCGGGCAGGCGCTGTGCGTCGCCGTACAGCGTGACCTGGACCGTCAGCCCGGCATGGCGCAGCAGACGCGCGGCGACGAGTCCGTCGCCCCCGTTGTTGCCCGGACCGCTGGCGACCCAGACGCGCCGCGCGTGGGGTGCCACGGCCAGCGCCAGCCGTGCGACCGCCGTGCCGGCGCGTTGCATCAGCAGGTGCGGCGCATGCCGCGCGAGTGCCGCGGCCTCGATCGCGCGCGACGCCCGCACGTCGTGCAAGTGCGCCGGCACGTCGCCGGGAACGATGCGTTGCGGCCAACAGGGCAGGGGCGCGGGCATGGCGGTGGACACGAAGCCTCGGGCGATTGTGCGGCAGCGTGCGAGGTGTCCTAGGCGTGCAGGCGCTGCGGCAGCAGGCCGCGGGTGTCGATCGCCGGTTCGCGGCCGGCGATCAGGTCGGCGACCAGCCGCGCCGAGCCGCAGGCCAGCGCCCAGCCGCTGGAGCCGTGGCCGAGGTTGAACCAGACGCCGGGCTGGCGGCTCGCACCGAGCAGCGGCGGGCCATCCGGCAGCATCGGCCGTGCACCTTTCCAGGTACTGGCCTGCGACAGCCGCGCCGCGCCGGGGAACCAGTCATCGAGCACCTTGTACAGGGTGGCCAGTGCCGCCGGGTTCTGGCGCAGCGGGTCGCCGCCGAGTTCGGCGCTGCCGGCGACGCGGATGCGCTGGCCGAGCCGCGAGATCGCCACCTTGAACTTCTCGTCCATCACCGCGGCGCGTGGCCCCAGCGCCGTCGTGTGTTCGCCCAGGCTCAGCGGTGCCGTGATCGAGTAGCCATACACCGGCGCCAGCGGCAGCGCCAGTTTCAACGGCGCCAGCAGCCGGTTGGCCTGGTGACCGGTGCACAGCAGCACCGCATCGAAGCGCGTCTCGGCCGCTGCACCATTGGGCAGGTCGACGCTCTTCACCGTCGGGGTGGTGCCTGCCGCCACCGAGCGCACCTCGTGCTGGAACAGCCAGCGCGCGCCATGACGCTGCGCCTGCGCCTTCAGCAGGTGTGCGAAGTGCCGGCAGTTGCCGACCTCGTCGCGCGGCAGCGAAATGCCGGCGTGCAATGGCATGGCCGGGTTCAGCCCCGGCTCCAGCCGGTGGCACTGCGCGCCATCGAGCAGCTCGAAGTCGACCTGCAGCTCGGACAGCATGTGCAGCGCGGCCTGCGCCTGCGCCAGCTCGCGCGCACTGCGCAGCAGCACGAGCACGCCGCGCGCTTGCTGGTATTCGAGCCCGAGCGCTTCGGTGAGCGCATGCAGCCGCTGCTGGCTGTAGCGCGCCAGCTGGTACATGCACGCGCGGTTGGCCTGATAGACGGTCGGGCGGCAGGCGCGCCACCAGCGCCACATCCACGGCAGGCGGCCGAGCACGTTGGCGCCGCCCAGGCGCACCGGTGCATGCTCGCCGAACAGGTGGCGCAGCACCTTTGCCGGCATGCCCGGGGCGGCCCAGGGCGTGACATAGCCCGGCGCGACGACGCCGGCGTTGGCGAAGCTCGTTTCGCTGGCGACGCCGGCGTGGCGTTCGAACACCGTCACCTCGTGGCCGTCGGCGGCCAGCTCGTGCGCGCTCGTGACGCCGACGATGCCGGCGCCGATGACGGCGACGCGCACCTCAGCGCTCCGCCGCGAGCTCGCGCTCGATGGCCAGTGACACGTCGAGCACGGTGTCGTCGCCGAGGCCCGGTGCCCAGACCATCAACCCCACCGGCAGCTCGTCGGCGGCCTGGCAGGGCAACGTCAGCGCGCAGCCGTCCAGGTAGTTGACGGCCGAAGGGTTGCGCAGCAACAGCGCATTGGTGGCGAAGAAAGCCGCGTCGTCATCGAGCAGCGGCTGCAACGGCGGCGCGACCACCGGCACCGTCGGGCAGACGAAGGCGTCGACCTCGGTGGCCAGCGCCTCGACGCCGGCGATCCAGCGGCGGCGCGCCTGCAGCCGGTCGATGTAGTCGGCCGCGCTGACACCGCTGCCGCTGCGGATACGCGCCAGCACGCGCGGGTCGTAGTCGGCCTGGTGCAATTCCAGCCGCGATCGGTGCCAGGCCCAGGCCTCCGCCGCGCTGATCTGCCCGCTGCTGAGCGCGGGGTTGTCGTCGTTCGGCAAGGACATGTCGATGATGTCGGCGCCGGCCTCGCTCAAGCGCGACAGCGCGCGTTCGAAGGCGCGTGCGACGGTGGCATCGAGCCCGTCGAGCATGCTGCGCGGCAGCGCCAGGCGCAACGCGCGCAGCGTGCGGCCGCGCAGCCGCACGCGGCGCGCCGCCAGCAGCTCGTGCAGCAGCACCGCA
>DAORHX010000550.1:0-2790 GCA_035438245.1 Rubrivivax sp. | reverse complement strand
CTTGGTTGATGAAATCGGAGAACAGCGTGGCGCCGATCAGCACCATGAACAGCATGGCGGTGGTGATGGCGCTTTCGAGCAGGATGTCGAACAGCTTCTTCCACGACAGCTCGCGGCGATAGAGCGCGAACAGGAATGCGCCCGCCGCGTCGGTGCCGGCCGCATTGATCAGCGTGCCGCAAGCGATGCGCGTGCCGTCCGCCAGCAGCACGCCTTGCACCTGCCGGCCCTCGCGCAGCAGCCGTTGCACCCGCGCCTGGCGATAGCGGGCACCGAGCGCGACCGCCTTGCGCCGCAGCGCCATCGTCAGCGCATAGGCGTCCAGCCAGCCCTCGCCGCGCAGCCCCAGCGACGCGCCGGCCAGATCGTCGCAGCGCAGCCAGTCGAAGCGCTCGTGCAGTGCCTGCGGCGACAGCAGCTGCACCTGCGCGCCGAGCGCGCGCTGCGTGCGGTGGTTGGCCTGCAGGACCGGCAGCCCCTCTGGCGAAGCCAGGAACAGGTAGCCACCTTCGCGCCAGGCCAGGTCGGGCGGCTCGCCGTCCACGGCCAGGCGTGACGGCGCCTCGGCGATGAACTCGCTGCCGAACATCGACATGCGGATGTTCTCCGGCGTCGAGAACTGGTGCCGCACCGAGGCCACCGACAGCGTGGTGGCGCAGCGCTGGTAGCCGAGGTCCTGCTCCAGCACCAGCAGCCGGCCGTCGAACGGCGCCGCGCTGCTCAGGAAGTACGCGGCGGCGCTGCCGACGGCGGCGCCGCCGACGATCACGACGTCGTAGTGTTCCATCACCCGCATAGGCTGCCGACTATCATTTCGCGATGATTACAGACCCGACGCCGCCGCACTTCGACCATCTGCAACTGCATGTCGAGCATGGCGTCGGCCGGCTGCGGCTGAACCGCCCGGCCAAGCTGAATGCGCTGTCGCCGCAGCTGTTGGAAGAGCTGATCGTCGCCAGCGGTTGGCTGGCCGCGCTGCCCGGGCTGCGCGTGCTGGTGCTCGGCGGCGCGGGGCGCGCCTTCAGCGCCGGCTTCGACCTCGACGCGATGCAGGACACGGGCCGTGCGCTGGACCATGAGGCTGCCGACCTCGGCCGGCGCATGGTCGAAGCCGTCGAGGCGATTCCCGCCGTCACGCTGGCCGCCATCCACGGCCCTTGCGTCGGCGGCGGCCTGCTGCTGGCGGGCATCTGCGACCTGCGCATGGCTGCCGACGATGCGCGCTTCTCGATCCCCGAGCTGGACATCGGCATCCCGCTGGCCTGGGGCGGCGTGCCCAGGTTGATCCGCCTGGTGGGCCCGACGGTGGCGATGGAACTGGTGCTGGACTGCCGGCCTTTCGACGCGGCGCAGGCGCTGGCCTGGCGCTTCGTCAATCGTGTGGTGCCTGCGGCCGAGCTGGACGCTCAGACCATGGCCTGGGCGCAGCGGCTGGCGCAGCGCCCGCTGCAGGCCCTGCGCAGCAGCAAGCGGCGCTTCGCTGCCGCGGCCGAAAGCTTGTGCAGCGGCGCCGGCAGCGGCGTCGATACCGACGCGCTGCTGGCCGCGTTCGCCGACCCCGAGACGCGGGCGATGCAGCAGCGCTACATCGCGGCGCGGCGCGGCTGAGCATGGCCGGCGCCAGCCTGCTCGCGCTGATCGACGACATCGCCAGCGTGCTGGACGACGTGGCCGTGCTCACCAAGGCGGCCACGAAGAAGACCGCCGGCGTGCTCGGCGACGACCTGGCGCTGAACGCGCAGCAGGTCACCGGCGTGTCGCCCGAGCGCGAGCTGCCGGTGGTCTGGGCGGTGGCCAAGGGCTCGCTGTGGAACAAGGCGATCCTCGTGCCGCTGGCGCTGGCCATCAGCGCGTTCGCGCCGTGGGCGGTGACGCCGCTGCTGATGATCGGCGGCGCTTTCCTGTGCTACGAGGGCTTCGAGAAACTGGCGCACCGCTTCCTGCACAGCCGCGCCGAGGAGCGGACGCAGCATGACGAGCTGTCGCGCAAGCTGGCCGACCTGGCGCTGGATCCGGTGGCCTTCGAGCGCGACAAGATCAAGGGCGCGATCCGCACCGACTTCGTGCTGTCGGCCGAGATCATCGCCATCACGCTGGGCACGGTGGCGACGGCGCCGTTCGGCACGCGCGTCGCCGTGCTGGTCGGCATCGCGCTGCTGATGACGGTGGGCGTGTACGGCTTCGTCGCCGGCATCGTCAAGCTCGACGACGCCGGACTGCACCTGTCGCGCAGCGCCGGTGCGCAGGCCTGGGGCCAGGCGAAGCGCGCGCTGGGCCGCGGCATCCTGCGTGCCGCGCCGTGGCTGATGAAGGCCTTGTCGGTGGCCGGCACCGCGGCCATGTTCCTGGTCGGCGGCGGCATCCTGACGCATGGCGTGCCGTGGCTGCACCACGCCATCGAGGCGCTGGCCGGCGCCGCCGGCGAGCTGCCGGTGGGCGCCGTGCTGCAGGCGCTGACGCCGTCGCTGCTGAGCGCGCTGGTCGGCGTGGCGGCCGGCGGCGTCGTGTTGCTGGCGGTAAGCGCGGTAAGCAAGTGGCGCCGCGCCGCGTGAAGCCTGCATCAGGCGACCGAATGCGGTAGTTTTTGCGCGCTGCGCGCCGCCGCCCGCGCATAGCATCGGCCCATGATCTCGATGCAGGGCGTGCCTTCCGCGCTGATCGCCAAGAACGAATCCTGGGTGCGCAAGCAGGCGCAGGCGCTGGCGCGCCACCTGCCGTCCAACGTCGAGAAGGCGGACCTGATCCAGGTCGGGCTGATCGCCGTGGCGCAGGCTTCGCTCGGCTTCCAGT
>DAORHX010000549.1:0-2797 GCA_035438245.1 Rubrivivax sp. | reverse complement strand
TAGTGGCTGGCCTGGTTCATGAACGCGCCGCCGTCGAACTCCCAGGTGCCGCGCCAGGCCGCGCTGTCGTAGTAGCTCTGCGGCCGCGTCCAGAAGACGTTGACGCCGACCGTGTAGATGCGGCCGAAGCGCCCCGCGGCGATCGCCCGCTTCAACAGCTGCAGCGTGCGGTTGCGCCGGTTCTGCTTGACGACGAACAGCCGCACGCCGGCCTCGTCGCAGGCGCGCACCATGCCCAGGCCGTCGCTCCAGCGCGTGGCCATCGGCTTCTCGGTCATCACGTCGATGCCGGCGGCGGCGATCTCGATCACCTGCTGCGGGTGCAGCCCGCTGGGCGTGGCCAGCACCACGCAGTCGGGCTGGCTGCCGGCGAGCAGCGCACCCAGCGTGGCGAACCCGGGGGCCTGCGTCGCCTGCTGCGCCGCGCGCAGCGCGGCCGGATCGGTGTCGCATACCGCCACCATCTCGGCGTGTTCGGCATGCCGCTGCAGCGCCTCGATGTGGCTGCGCGCGATGCGCCCGCAGCCGACCAGCGCGAAGCGCAGCTTGCGGTCGGTGATGGGCGTGCGGCGCGTATGCATCGGGTGGGGCCGCCCCAGCCCGCTGGCCAAGGCGGCGGCAAATTATGTCCGACGCTGCGCTGCGCAGGCCCAGCGGCCACCGGCAGGCCATGGCGAATGCCTAGAATTCCCGGCTGTCCCATTGCCGCGCCTGCCATGAGTTCCAAAGCCCCCGCCGACAGCGCCGCCGCCCCGAGCGCGGACCCCAACCAGCTGGTCGCCGAGCGGCGCGAGAAACTCGCCGCGCTGCGTCGCCAGGGTGTGGCCTTCCCCAACGACTTCAAGCCGCGCCACCATGCCGCCGAGCTGCACCACCGCTGGGGCCAGGTGTCGAACGAGGAGCTCGAGCCGCAGGCGGTCCGTGTCGCCGTGGCCGGCCGCATGATGCTCAAGCGCGTGATGGGCAAGGCCTGCTTCGCCACGCTGCAGGACGGCTCGTTCGGCGACACGCACGGCCGCATCCAGCTGTACATCACGCAGGACCTGGTCGGCGCCGACATGCTGGCCGCGTTCAAGCACTGGGACCTGGGCGACATCCTCGGCTGCGAGGGCCTGCTCTTCCGCACCAAGAGCGGCGAGCTGTCGGTCAAGGCGACGTCGCTGCGGCTGCTGACGAAGAGCCTGCGGCCGCTGCCGGACAAGTTCCACGGCATGACCGACCAGGAACAGAAATACCGCCAGCGCTATGTCGACCTGATCACCGACGAGGCGGCGCGCGCGCGCTTCGTCGCGCGCAGCAAGACGATCGCGTCGATCCGCAACCACATGGTCGAGCACGGCTTTCTCGAGGTCGAGACGCCGATGCTGCACCCGATCCCCGGCGGCGCGAATGCCAAGCCCTTCGTCACCCACCACAACGCGCTGGACCAGCAGATGTTCCTGCGCATCGCGCCCGAGCTGTACCTGAAGCGGCTGGTGGTCGGCGGCTTCGAGCGCGTGTTCGAGATCAACCGCAGCTTCCGCAACGAAGGCATCAGCGTCCGGCACAACCCGGAATTCACGATGATGGAGTTCTATGCGGCGTACTGGAACCATCACGACATGATGGACTTCACCGAAGGCGTGCTGCGCCACGCGGCGCGCCAGGCCACCGGCTCGGCGATGCTGAACTACGGCGGCCGCGAGATGGACCTGAACGCGGCGTTCACGCGCCTGACCGTGTGCCAGGCGCTGGTCGAGCATGCGGGGCTGAGCGACGCCGAGACACGCGATGCGGCGCTGCTGCGCGCGCGCATCCAGGCCGCCGGCGAGGAGGCGCCGGCACACTGGACGCTGGCCGAGCTGCAGTTCGGCCTGTTCGAGGCCGCGGTCGAGCACCGCCTGTGGCAGCCGACCTTCATCATCGACTATCCGGTGGAGGTGTCGCCGCTGGCGCGCGCCGCCGACAGCGACCCGAGCATCACCGAACGCTTCGAGCTGTTCATCGCCGGCCGCGAGGTGGCCAACGGCTTCTCCGAGCTGAACGACGCCGAGGACCAGGCGGCCCGCTTCCTGGCCCAGGCCGCCAACAAGGAGGCGGGCGACGAGGAGGCGATGTATTACGACGCCGACTTCATCCGCGCGCTCGAATACGGCATGCCGCCGACCGCCGGCTGCGGCATCGGCCTGGACCGGCTGGTGATGCTGCTGACCGATGCGTCGAGCATCCGCGACGTGCTGCTGTTCCCGGCGCTGCGCCGCGAGGGCCAGGGTCCGTCGTGATGATGACGCGCATCGACTCGCTGTCGCTGATCGAGGCGGGTCTGTGGCAGGAGCTGCAGATCGCCGCGCAGCAGCCGGGGCACGAGTGGCGCACGATGGTGCTGGCGACGATCGACGGCGACGAGGCGCAGGCGCGCTCGGTGATGCTGCGCGAGGTCGACGCCGCCGCGCACGAGCTGCTGTTCTTCACCGATTCACGCTCGGCCAAGGTGGCGCAGATGCGCGCACGGCCGATCGGCACGCTGCTGTGCTGGTCGAGCCTGGTCGGCTGGCAGCTGCGGCTGCGCGTGCAGCTGCAGGTGGACAGCGCCGGGCTGCAGGTGTCGTCGCGCTGGGCGCGGCTGAAGATGACGCCCGCCGCGCAGGACTACCTGTCGCCGCTGCCACCCGGCAGCCCGGTGGCCGACCGCTACGCGCCGGAGCGCGCATCGCGCAACCACTTCGCGGTCGTCACCGCCAAGGTGCTGGCCATCGACTGGCTGGAGCTGCACGCCGACGGCCACCGCCGCGCGCGCTTCGGCCCCGACGGCGAGCAG
>DAORHX010000548.1:0-2806 GCA_035438245.1 Rubrivivax sp. | reverse complement strand
AGCGCGACCTGCACGCCTGCCACGAACACCGCCCCGAGCTGGCGATGGTCGATTCATCGAAGGGCATCACCAACTTCCATTCGCCCAGCGACGTCATCGTCGACGCGTCGATGCCGGCAATGATCCGCGCCGGCGGCAAGATGTACGGCGCCGACGGCCGGCTGAAGGAAGTCAAGGCGGTGATGCCCGAGAGCACCTTCGCGCGCATCTACCAGGAGATGATCAACTTCTGCAAATGGCACGGCAACTTCGACCCGAAGACCATGGGCACCGTGCCCAACGTCGGGCTGATGGCGCAGCAGGCCGAGGAATACGGCTCGCACGACAAGACCTTCGAGATCCCCGAGGACGGTGTGGCCAACATCACCGACCTGGCCAGCGGCGAGGTGCTGCTGACGCAGAACGTCGAGACCGGCGACATCTGGCGCATGTGCCAGGTCAAGGACGCGCCGATCCGCGACTGGGTCAAGCTCGCGGTCACGCGGGCGCGCAACTCGGGCATGCCGGCGGTGTTCTGGCTCGACCCGTACCGCCCGCACGAGAACGAGCTGATCAAGAAGGTCAAGCTGTACCTGAAGGACCACCACACCGAGGGGCTGGACCTGCAGATCATGAGCCAGGTGCGCGCGATGCGCTACACGCTCGAGCGCGTGATCCGCGGCCTGGACACCATCAGCGTCACCGGCAACATCCTGCGCGACTACCTGACCGACCTGTTCCCGATCATGGAGCTGGGCACCAGCGCGAAGATGCTGTCGATCGTGCCGCTGATGGCCGGCGGCGGCATGTACGAAACGGGGGCCGGCGGTTCGGCGCCCAAGCACGTGCAGCAGCTGGTCGAGGAGAACCATCTGCGCTGGGACTCGCTGGGCGAGTTCATGGCATTGGCGGTCAGCCTCGAGGATCTGGGCCTCAAGACCGGCAACACCAAGGCGAAGGTCCTGGCGAAGACGCTGGATGCCGCCACCGGCAAGCTGCTCGACAACCGCAAGTCGCCGAGCCCGAAGACCGGCGAGCTCGACAACCGCGGCAGCCAGTTCTATCTGGCGATGTACTGGGCGCAGGAGCTGGCGTCGCAGACCGAGGATGCCGCGCTGGCCGCGCATTTCGCGCCGCTGGCCAAGACGCTGGCCGACAACGAGGGCAAGATCATCGCCGAGCTGGCCGCGGTGCAGGGCAAACCGGCGGACATCGGCGGCTACTACCTGGCCGATGCGGCCAAGGTCAAGGCCGTGATGCGGCCGAGCGCGACCTTCAACGCGGCGCTGGCGGCGGCCGGCGGCTGAAGCCCGGGCGGGGCAACGGCGACGCCGCGCGCTCAGGCGCCGGCTTCGCCGTCCTCGTACAGCATGTAGGGGCCGGTGCCGCTGTGTTCGGCCTTGGACGCAGCGACGAAGCTGCCGCTGCGCACGTCGAACACGTGCACCTCGCCGTCCTCGATCACGTAGTGCCAGCCGTGCAGCGTCAGCTGGCCGGCTTCGACGCGATCGCGCACCATCGGGTAGCCCATCAGCCGCTCCAGCTGCAGCACCACCGCGCGCTGCTCGGTGCGGCGCAGCGCCTCGGGCCCCAGCTGCACCGGCAGCACCGCCTCGCGGCCCAGTTCGAGCCAGGCGATCAGGTTCGTCGCCTGCGGCGGCGCACCCTCGTACAGCGCACGGATGCCGCCGCAGTGGCTGTGGCCGCAGACGATGATGCGCGACACCTTCAGGTTCAGCACCGCGAACTCGATCGCCGCGGCGGTGCCGTGATAGCCGGCCGAGCCATCGTGCGGCGGCACGAAGGCGCCGACGTTGCGCACCATGAAGACGTCGCCGGGGCCGGTGCCTGTCAGCAGGTAGGGCACGAGCCGCGAATCGGAGCAGCCGATGAACAGGATCGTCGGATGCTGGCCTTCCTTGACCAGCGTCTCGAAGGTGTCCTGCACGCCAGGGAAGGTGTCGTCGTGGAAGCGGCGCAGCCGTTCCAGCAACTCGTCGCTCATCGGAACCTCAGCGCAGCCGCACCGGCTCACCCGCGCGGTTGAACGGCAGCAGGCCCTCGATGCGGCCGCTCTTGACGGCATCGACCATGCGCTGCAGCGCGGCGTCGACGTCGGCGTCGGCCGGCGGCCGGCCGCCGCGCCCGGACAGCGCCGCGGTGAAGACGATGGCCCACGGCGGCCCGGCGCGCGCGGCTTCGTCGCACAGCGCGTCGAAGCTGGGCAGCGCGTCGGCCGGCTTGTCCACGCACATCAGCGGCGCCAGTTCGCCGCCTTCGCCGGCAGCGAACTGCGCGCGCTGCGCGGCACTGGCGCCGGCCGGCAGTTCGGCGCCGGCAAACACGAACAGCAGGTGCTGCGGCTCGCTCTGCGCGCGTGCCGCCTGCAGCAGGTCGTCGAAGCTGACGATGTTCATCCGCGCCAACCGCGCTACTGCACCAGCGGCGTGTCGGCGCTGTCCAGCGCCACGCCCTGCACCTCGGCCTGGCCGGCCAGCAGCTGCAGGTACTGGCGCAGCGCGCTGACGAAGCTCTGCTGGCGCAGGGCCAGCGCCACCGCCGAGCGCACCGCGTCGAAGGTCGGCGTGTGGCCGCTCTCGCGCGCCAGCACCTCGACCACGTGCAGGCCGAAGCGGCTGTGCACCAGCCGCGGCAGCACGCCGATCTCGGCCCCGGCAAAAAGCTCGCGTGCGAACTCCGGCGCGCAGTCCTCGTGGCGCAGCCAGCCCAGATGGCCGCCGTCGGCGGCGGAAGGGCAGTTGGACAGCTCGGCGGCCGCGGCGGGGAAGGGGTCGGCCATGCCGTCGCGCCGGCAGCGCAGCTGCAG
>DAORHX010000547.1:0-2811 GCA_035438245.1 Rubrivivax sp. | reverse complement strand
ACTGTGGCAGCCGTGGCGCACGCTGCGCACGCCGCTGGTGTGGGTGCTGCACGCGGCCTATGCCTTCATCGTGCTTCACCTCGTGCTGCGCGCCTGTGCCGAGGCCGGCTGGATCCTCGCGTCGGTGGCGACGCATGCGCTGACCGCCGGCGCGATCGGCACGATGACGATCGGCATGATGACGCGCACCGCGCGCGGCCACACCGCGCGGCCGCTGCGCGCCGACCGCGCCGACGTCGCCTGCTACGTGCTGGTATTGGCCGCGGCGCTGGTGCGCGTGGCGGTGCCGCTGCTGCAGCCGGCGTGGACCGTCGGCGCGGTGCTGGCGTCGGCCGCGCTGTGGTCGGCGGGCTTCGGCCTGTACGCGGTGTGCTATGCGCCGCGGCTGTGGCGGCCACGGCTCGACGGCCGTCCCGGCTGACGATGGACTACGCCACATGGAAGCTGCTGCACCAGGGCAGCGTGGCGTTGTCGCTGGCCGGCTTCGCCGCACGCGGCCTGGGCAGCCTGAGCGGCAGCGCGTGGATGCGCCGACGCATCCACCGCGTCTGGCCGCATGTCGTCGACACGCTGCTGCTCGGCTCGGCGCTGGTCATGGCCTGGATGCTGCAGCTGAACCCGCTGACCACGCCGTGGCTGGCGGCGAAGATCGCCGGGTTGCTGCTGTACATCGGACTGGGCATGCTGGCGCTGCGCGCGGCGCGGCCGCTGCCGCTGCGCATCGCCGCCTGGCTCGCCGCGCTGGCGGTCTTCGGCTGGATCGTCTCGGTGGCGATCACCAAGGACCCGCTCGGCGCCTTGCGCTGGGCCGTCGGCTAGCCACGCACGCAAAGTAGGATGCGCGCATGAGCCCGCCCCGCCACTGGAACCTCGGCATGAAGCTGGCCGTCGTGGCCACGCCCTTCCTGCTGCTGACGCTGCTGTCGGTCGCCGCCACGCTGTGGGTGTCGTGGCAGCTCGAAGGCGGTGCCGCCGCCGTCAACGAGGCTGGCCGCATGCGCATGCAGGCCTACCGCCTGGCGCTGTCGCTGGCCATGGGCGACGACGTCAGCCGGCAGCGCCAGATCGATGCGTTCGACGACAGCCTGTCGCTGCTGCGCCGCGGCGACCCGGAGCGCCCGCTGTTCGTGCCGTGGGACGACCGCGTGCGCGCCAGCTTCGTCGCGGTCGAGCAGGACTGGTCCGCGTTCCTGCACCGCTTCGGCGGCACGCAGCGGCCCGAGCTGCCCGAGCTGCGCACGCAGGCCGCGGCCTTCGCGCAGGACATCGACACGCTGGTCGGCGCGATCGAGGCGCACATGTCGCGCTGGACCGCGCTGCAGCACCTGCTGCAGACGGCGGTGCTGGTGCTGGTCACGGCCGCCGGCGCGGCGCTGCTGCTCACCGGCTACCGCTTCGTGCTCGAGCCGCTGCAGCAGCTGAAGCGCGCGATCGAGCGGCTGCAGGGCGGCGACTTCGACACGCGCATCCGCCCGAGCAGCAACGACGAGTTCAGCACGCTGGCGGCCGGCTTCAACGCGCTGGCCGGTCAGCTGCAGTCGGTGTATCGCAGCCTCGAGGCCAAGGTGGCCGAGAAGACCTCGCAGCTGCAGGAAAGGGGCGAGCGGCTGCAGGCGCTGTACGACATGAGCACGCTGATGGCGCGCACCACCACGCTGGAGGAACTGGCCGACGGCTTCACCCGGCACATCGCGCAGGTGTCGCGCGCCGACGGTGTGGCCCTGCGCTGGTCCGACGAGCGCAACCAGCGCTACCTGCTGATGTCCAGCCACGGCTTGCCGAAGGCGATGGCCGAGGAGGAGCAGTGCCTGAAGGCCGGCGACTGCCACTGCGGCGCGCCCCAGGCCGTGCCCGGCGTGCGCATCATCCCGGTGCACGCGCTGCCGCACGACAGCCTGCCGCACTGCACGCGTGCCGACTTCGAGACCGTGGTGTCGCTGCCGATCCGCCTGCACGAGCGCGACATGGGCGAGGTCAACCTGTTCTACAACGCCCAGGTGACGCCTTCCGAAGCCGAACGCTCGCTGCTCGAGGCGCTGGTCGCGCACCTCAGCGCCGCCATGGAGAACCTGCGCCTGGACAGCCTGGCCAAGGAGGCCGCGGTCTCGCAGGAGCGCACGCTGCTGGCGCGCGAGCTGCACGACTCGATCGCGCAGTCGCTGGCCTTCCTGAAGATCCAGGTGCAGCTGATGCGCGAGGCGCTGCAAAGCGGCAACGCCGAGCGCATCCAGGCGGTGCTGGGCGAGATCGACGCCGGCGTGCGCGAGAGCTACGGCGACGTGCGCGAGCTGCTGGTGCACTTCCGCACCCGTGCCAATGCCGAGCAGATCGAGCCCGCGCTGCAGACCACGCTGCGCAAGTTCGAGCACCAGAGCGGTATCAAGGCCAGCCTGCGCATGCAGGGCCAGGGCCTGCCGCTGTCGCCCGACCTGCAGATCCAGGTGCTGCACATCGTGCAGGAAGCGCTGTCCAACGTGCGCAAGCACGCGCGTGCCAGCCATGTGTGGCTGGACGTGCAGCAGCAGCCGCACTGGCGCTTCGAGGTGCGCGACGACGGCATCGGCTTCGACGCCGAGGCGGGCGCGCTCGACGAGACGCACGTCGGCCGGCGCATCATGGTCGAGCGCGCCGAACGCATCGGCGCGCAGCTCGAGACCTTCTCGGTGCCCGGGCGCGGCACCTCGGTGGTGCTGACGCTGCCGCCGGCGGCGGGCGCCACGGCGGCCCCCCTCAAGGACGCGGCATGAGTGCAGTGAAGCGGGCCGAGCGCCGGGCCGCTCCCAAGCCGGCCCGCATCCCCTCGGGGGATCG
>DAORHX010000546.1:0-2811 GCA_035438245.1 Rubrivivax sp. | reverse complement strand
ACGTCGCGCACCAGGTCCTCGACGAACTTCGGGTTCTCGTAGGCGCGCTCGGTGACCCACTTCTCGTCGACGCGCTTGAGCATCGGCCACAGCTCGCTGGACGCCTGGTCCTCGGCGAAGCGCACCAGCTCGTGCCATTCGATGTCCTGCAGCAGTTCGACGCGGATCGTCACCAGCGAACGCTGGTTGTGCGCGCCGTAGTCGGAGATTTCCTTCGAGCACGGGCACAGCGACTTCACCGGCACGCCGACCTCGGCGTGGATCGACGTCACGCCGGCGCGCGTCTCGGCGATCCAGCGGCCCTGGTAGTCGAGCAGGCTGGCCAGCCCCGACACCGGCGCGCGCTTGCGCAGGAAGAAGTTGAAGCGCGCCTCGATGCGCCCCTCGGTCGCGGCGAGCCGCTCGAGCATCTGCGCATGGCGCCGGCGCAGGCTGGCCGCGTCGAGCGGCTCGTCCAGCGCATCGAGCCAGGCGACGAAGCGCGACATGTGCGTGCCCTTCTGCTCGGCCGGCAGCGCCACGTCCAGGTCCCACGCCGCGGCGGTGCTCTGCACCGCGCCGGCCACCTTCAGCTGCAGCGGGTAGCGCACGTCCTTGATGCCCACACGCTGGATCGCGAGATGGCGTTCGTCGCGCTCGCTTTGCGTGTCGGGGATGTGCAGGGCGTCGGTGAGCTGGTTCATGGGCAAAGCATGACAGCGAACGGCGTTGTACGCTGCCCTGGGGTTACCGGCATGTCGCCGAGGCGTCAGTGGTTCGCCGCCGGACGCACCACCGTCAGCCGGCTGCCGAAGCGCTTGGCCACGGCCAGTTCGATGCCGGCGGCGTCCAGCCCGCACAGCGCCAGCAGCTTGGCCGGGTCGCCGTGTTCGATCACCTGGTCGGGCAGGCCCAGCTGCAGCAGCGGCAGGCTCAGGCCGTGCGCAGCCAGGCATTCGGCCACCGCGCTGCCGGCGCCGCCCATCACGCAGCCCTCTTCGACGGTGACGATGGCCTCGTGCGAGCGCGCGACGTCGAGCACCGTCGCCTCGTCCAGCGGCTTGACGAAGCGCATGTTGACGACACTCGCGTCCAGCGCCTCGGCCGCCTGCAGCGCCGGATACAGCAGCGTGCCGAAGGCGAGGATGGCGACGCGCGGGCCGCCCACGGCGCTGAGCTTGCCGGTACGGCGGCGCCATTCGGCCTGGCCCCACGGCAGCTCGGACAGGTCGCTGCCGGCGGCCGCGCCGATGCCGCTGCCGCGCGGGTAGCGCACCGCCACCGGATGCTGCTGCGCGAAGGCGGCGCTCAGCGCGCGGCGGCATTCGGCCTCGTCGGCCGGCGCGATCAGGCTCATGTTCGGCACGCAGCGGATGAAGGCGATGTCGTAGGCGCCGATGTGCGTGGCGCCGTCGGCACCGACGACGCCGGCACGGTCGAGCGCAAATACCACCGGCAGGTTCTGGATGGCGACGTCGTGCACCATCTGGTCGTAGCCGCGCTGCAGGAAGGTGCTGTAGATCGCCACCACCGGCTTGAAGCCCTCGCAGGCCAGGCCGGCGGCGAAGGTCACCGCATGCTGCTCGGCGATACCGACGTCGTAGAAGCGCTTCGGATGACGCTTCTGGAACTCGACCATGCCCGAGCCCTCGCGCATCGCCGGCGTGATGCCGACCAGCCGCTCGTCGGCATCGGCCATGTCGCACAGCCACTGGCCGAACACCTGCGTGAAGGTCGGCTTGGCCGGCACGCTGGCCTTCGGGAAGCCTTCGGCCGGGTTGAACTTGCCGCTGGCGGCGTGGTACTTCACCGGGTCGGCCTCGGCCAGCTTGTAGCCCTGGCCCTTCTTCGTGACGATGTGCAGGAACTGCGGCCCGCGCGCATGGCGCAGGTTCTCCAGCGTGGGAATCAGCGCGTCCAGGTCGTGGCCGTCGATCGGGCCGACGTAGTTGAAGCCGAACTCCTCGAAGATCGTGCCCGGCACCACCATGCCCTTGGCGTGCTCCTCGAAGCGGCGCGCCAGCTCGAACAGCGGCGGTGCGTTCTTCAGCACGTTCTTCGCGCCCTCGCGCGCGGCGGCGTAGAACTTGCCGCTCATCAGGCGCGCCAGGTACTTGTTCAGCGCGCCCACCGGCGGGCTGATCGACATGTCGTTGTCGTTGAGCACCACCAGCAGGTCGGCGTGCAGCCCGCCGTGGGCCACGCCGGCGTTGTTCAGCGCCTCGAAGGCCATGCCGGCGGTCATCGCGCCGTCGCCGATGACGGCGACGCAGCGCCGCTCCTCGCCCTTGAGCTTGGCGGCCAGCGCCATGCCCAGCGCGGCCGAGATCGAGGTCGACGAATGCCCGGTGCCGAAGGTGTCGTATTCGCTTTCCTCGCGCCGCGGGAAGCCGGCGATGCCGCCCAGCTGGCGCAGGCTGCCCATGCGCGCGCGCCGCCCGGTCAGCACCTTGTGCGGGTAGGTCTGGTGGCCGACGTCCCAGACGATGCGGTCGTGCGGCGTGTCGAACACGTGGTGCAGCGCCACCGTCAGCTCCACCGTGCCGAGGTTGCTGCCCAGGTGCCCGCCGGTCTCGCTGACGCTGTGCAGCACGAAGTCGCGCAACTGCGAGGCCAGCGTCTTCAGCTCGGCGCGCGACATGCGGCGCAGGTCGGCCGGGCTGGCCACGCTTTCGAGCAGGGAAAGATCGTTCTTCATGCGGGCTGTCGCCTTGTTGTGTCAGCTGTCGCGCTCGACCACCATGTCGGCCAGCTGCGCCAGCGTCGCCGTGTCGGGCAGCGCGCTGCGCTGCAGCGCCTGCTGCGCGCGGTCGCGCAGCGCGGCGGCCTGCC
>DAORHX010000545.1:0-2814 GCA_035438245.1 Rubrivivax sp. | reverse complement strand
GGTGCGGTGCATAGCGCCTCCCGGCGCAAAGCGGCCTGCGGCCGCTTTGCGCCGCGAGCGGGCGCACCTGGGCCGTTGGCAGAATCGCGTCGACCGGCATGTGGGCGCGGTGGAGGGATGCATGAAGATTCGCGAACTGGCCAGCGGGCTGCAGTTCCCCGAAGGCCCGGTGGCGATGGGCGACGGCTCGGTGCTGCTGGTGGAGATCGCGCGCGGCACGCTCAGCCGCGTCACGGCCGACGGCCGGGTGCAGGTGGTGGCACGACTTGGCGGCGGGCCCAACGGCGCGGCCATCGGCCCCGACGGCGCCGTCTATGTCTGCAACAACGGCGGCTTCGAGTACGTCACCGAGGCCGACGGCTGCTTGCGCCCGATCAGCCAGGCGCGCGACTACGACGGCGGGCGCATCGAACGCGTGAACCTGGCCACCGGCCGCTTCGAGCGGGTGTTCGACGCCGTGGAGGGCGTGGCGCTGCGCGGGCCCAATGACCTCGTGTTCGATGCCGAAGGCGGCTTCTACTTCACCGACCTGGGCAAGTCGCGCGCGCTGGACATGGACCATGGCGGCGTGTTCCACGCGCCGGCCGGCGGCGCGCCGCGCGTCATCGCGAGGCCGGCGCTGACGCCCAATGGCGTGGCCTTGTCACCGGATGGCAAGACGCTGTACTACGCCGAGACCGCCGGCGCGCGGCTGTGGGCCTTCGACCTCGAAGCGTCGGGCCAGCCGCGCAGGCATCCCTGGCCGTCGCCGCACGGCGGACGCATGCTCGCGGCTTCGCCGGGCGGGCTACTGCAGCGCTTCGATTCGATGGCCGTCGACGCCTTCGGCAACGTGCATGTGGCGACGCTGCTGCACGGCGGCATCACCATCGTCTCGCCCGATGCACGCCGCACCCACCATGTGCCTTTGCCCGATCGCTACGTGACGAACCTCTGCTTCGGTGGGCGCGACCTGCGCACCGTGTATGTCACGCTGTCCGGCAGCGGCCGGCTCATCGCCATCGACGGCTGGCCGACGCGCGGGCTGAAGCTGGCCTTCAACGCCTGATCAGACGATGCGCTGCGCCTGCAGCGCCTGCACCTGTTCGGCGGACAGCCCCAGCACCTGCATCAGCACCTCGTCGGTGTGCTGCCCCAGCAGCGGCGGCGGCAGTTCGTAGCGCACGGGCGTGTCGCCGAAGCGCATCGGGCTGGCCAGCAGCGACAGCGGGCCGCTCGGATGCTGCATGCCGATGCGCATGCCGCGGTGCTGCACCTGCGGGTCGTCGAACACCTGGTCGATGTTGTTGATCGGCCCGCAGGGCACGTTGTTGGCTTCGAGCAGTTCGATCCATTCGTGCATCGTGCGCGTCAGCATCAGCTCGGCGACCATGCCGCACAGCAGGTCGCGGTGCTTGCCGCGCGACGCGCCGACCTTGAAGCGCTCGTCCTCGGCCCATTCGGGCTTGCCCACCGTCTGGGAGAAGCTCTTGAACTGGCCGTCGTTGGCCACTGCCAGGATGATGTAGCCGCCTTTGCAGGCGAACACCTGGTAGGGCACGATGTTCGGATGGCCGTTGCCCAGGCGCTGCGGCACCTCGCCGGAGACGAACCAGTTCAGCGTCTGGAACGAGGTCAGCGCGATCAGGCAGTCGAGCAGCGCGATGTCGATGTGCTGGCCGCGCCCGCTGACGTGCCGCTGCTCGATGGCGCCGAGGATGGCGCTGGTGGCGTACATCGCGGTGATCAGGTCGGCCACCGCCACGCCCACCTTCATCGGCCCGGCACCCGGCTGGCCGTCGGGCACGCCGGTGATGCTCATCAGCCCGCCCATGCCCTGGAACACGAAGTCGTAGCCGGGGCGCGGCGCGTAGGGCCCGCTCTGGCCGAAGCCGGTGATCGAGCAGTACACCAGCCGCGGATTCAGCGCCGCCAGGCTGGCGTAGTCGAGCCCGTACTTGGCCAGCGTGCCGACCTTGTAGTTCTCGACCACGATGTCGCTGCGCTCGGCCAGCCGGTGGATCAGACGCTGGCCCTGCGCACTGGCGAGGTCGACGGTGATCGACTTCTTGTTGCGGTTGGCCGAGAGGAAATAGGCCGAGTCGCCGCGCTCGGCCGCGTCCACCTTGACGAACGGCGGGCCCCAGCCGCGCGTGTCGTCGCCGGCGCCGGGCTTCTCGACCTTGATGACCTCGGCGCCCATGTCGGCCAGGTTCTGGGTTGCGAACGGGCCGGCCAGCACGCGCGACAGGTCGAGCACGCGCAGGTGGGACAGCGGGCCCTTGCGCGTCGTGGATTCGGTCATGGCGCTTCTCGTCTCGTTGGGTGGCCCATACTAAACGAGGGCAGCGCGCTCGATAGAATCCCGCGCCTCGCAACGACCCGCTCGACGATGTCCAAGGATCGCCTGGCCGTGTGGCCGCAGCACCTGCTGCCGAAGATGGCGCTGACGCGCCTGGCCGGCAAGGTGGCGGGCGCCGAGCGCGGCGCGTCGACGACGCGGCTGATCCGCTGGTTCGTCGGCCGCTACGGCGTGAACATGTCCGAGGCTGTCGAGCCCGACGTCGCCGCCTACGCCAGCTTCAACGACTTCTTCACGCGCGCATTGAAGCCGGGCGCGCGGCCGCTGGCCCAGGCCGACCTGGTGTGCCCGGTGGATGGCGCGATCAGCCAGTTCGGCCGCATCCGCGGCGATCTCGTGCTGCAGGCCAAGGGCCACGACTACAGCACGCGCGCGCTGCTCGGCGGCGATGCCGAGCTGGCGGCGCGCTTCGACGACGGCTATTTCGCGACGCTGTACCTGAGCCCGAAGGACTACCACCGCATCCACATGCC
>DAORHX010000544.1:0-2817 GCA_035438245.1 Rubrivivax sp. | reverse complement strand
GCCCGCCGCCGATGCGCATGCCGTTGACGCGGCAGATCACCGGCTTGTCGCAGGCCAGGATGGCACTGACCATGTCGTTGAACAGCCGCATGTACTGGCGGTACTCCTGCGGCTGGCCGGCGTAGTACTCGGCGTACTCCTTGGTGTTGCCGCCGGTGCAGAAGGCCGCGCTGCCGACGCCGGTGAAGACCACGCAGTTGACGTCGCGCGCGTTGCTCGCCGCACGCATGGCCAGGATCACGCCCTTGACCATGTCGGTGGTGTAGCTGTTGTACTGGCTCGGGTTGTCGAGCCAGATCCAGGCGTTGTACAGGCCCGGCACCTCGCTGCCGTCGGGCCGGCGCGCCGGCCGCTTCTCGTAGCGCACGCCGGGGCGGGCGATGTCGTCGACGATGTCGTGGTTCTTGAACTCGTGCTGCACGACGGCGGCTTCGGGGGCATTCATGCGGTGGCTCCTTGCTGACTCGGACGCTTCGTGACCGGACGTGTCGCGCGGCTTCGGCGGGTCGGGCCTCGCTTGACCTGCCTGTGGCGCGCTGCTATTGTCGCATTATGGTACTGCAATACGTGTTTAGCGCATTGTCAGCACCGTCGTTTGAAAAAAACTTGATCTGCTTCACGTCGCCGAAATCATTTCGCGGCTTCACTTCCCCCCATCGCGCCTGAAGGAGCATCGCGTGCAGCACCACTCCCCTTCCCCACCCTCGCGCGGCGCTGCCGGCGCCTCGGTGTCGGTGGCCATCGCCGGCAGCGGCGGCAGCGGCGTGATGACCGCCGGCACGATGCTGCTCGACGCCGCCGCGCGCGCCGGCCTGTACGGCCTGATGGTGCGCAGCAGCGGGCCGCAGATCCGCGGCGGCGAGGCTGCCGCGCTGCTGCGCTTCGCGCGCGCGCCGCTCGACGCGCTCGACGACGCGTTCGACCTGCTGCTGGCGATGGACTGGCAGAACGTCAACCGCTTCGCCGACGAGATCCCGCTGCGCGCGTCGAGCCTGGTGCTCGGCGACGCCGACGAGGGCGAGGCGCCCGCGGTGTTCACCGCCTGTGGCGCACGCTGCGTCGCGCTGCCGCTGAAGAAGACGAGCAAGGCCATCCCCGGCAGCTGGACCAACATGCTGGTGCTGGGCCTGGCCGGCACGCTGGCCGGCATCCCGGCCGACGCGCTGGAGGCCGCGCTGCGCGCCTCGTGGAAGCGCGGCGAGGCGCAGCTGCAGGCCAACCTGGCAGCGCTGCGCGCCGGCATGGTCGAAGCCGACAAGCTGGCCGAATGCGGCATGGCGCGGCTGGCCGACGGCGCGGCAGCGAGCGAGCCGCGCTGGCAGATCAGCGGCAACGAGGCGGCCGGCTACGGCGCGATCCGCGGCGGCGTGCGCTTCGTCGCCGCGTACCCGATCACGCCGGCCACCGAGCTGCTGGAATGGATGGCGCCGGCGTTGACGCAGGTCGGCGGCACGCTGCTGCAGGCCGAAGACGAACTGGCGTCGGTGAACATGATCATCGGCGCGGCCTACGGCGGCGTGCCGTCGCTGACCGCCACCGCCGGGCCGGGGCTGTCGCTGATGACCGAGGCCCTCGGCCTGGCGGTCAGCGCCGAGGTGCCGATCGTCGTCGTCGACGTGATGCGCGGCGGGCCGTCGACCGGCATCCCGGCCAAGAGCGAGCAAAGCGATGTGTCCTTCGCCGTCAGCGGCCTGCACGGCGACGCGCCCAGGCTGGTGCTGGCGCCGAGCTCGATCGCCGACTGCATCGCCACCACGCACTGGGCGGTGCAGCTGGCCGAGGCGCTGCAGGCTCCGGCGATCGTGCTGTCCGACCAGTTCATGGGCCAGTCGCGCGCCATCATCGACCGGCCGGCCGACGACGCGACCCCGGCGCAGCGGCTGATCGCCGCGGCACACACGAGCGACTACAAGCGCTACCGCGACACGCCGTCGGGCATCTCGCCGATGGCCGTGCCCGGCACGCCCGGCACCACCTACACCGCCGATGGGCTGGAGCACAGCGAGGCCGGCATCCCCAGCAGCCAGGCACGCGACCACCGGCTGCAGCTCGACAAGCGCGAACGCAAGCTGCTGCTGTACGACTACGGGCCGCGCTGGGCCGACATCGAGCCCGCGCGCGGCGGCAGCCCCCTGGCGGCGATCACCTTCGGCTCGGTCAGCGGCGGCGTGCGCGAGGCGGTCGCGCGGGCCGCGGCCGGCGGCGTGCCGGTGAATCTGATCGTGCTGCGGCTGCTCGCCCCTGCGCTGCCGGAACACATGGCCGAAGCGCTGGCCGGCGTCGAGCAGGTGCTGGTCGTCGAGCAGAACCATGGGGCGCAGCTCTTTCGCTACTTGCGCGCGATGTTCGACCTGCCCGGCAGGCCGGCCAGCTTCCATCGACCGGGGCCGCTGCCACTGCGCCCTGCCGAGCTGACTGCGGCGATCGTCGACTGGGCGCGTGCCCACCAGGCACAGAAGGAGTACGCATGAACGATGTCTGTCCTGCGCCGCAGGTGCTGAGCGCGGCCAGCTACAAGTCCGGCACCAAGCCGGTGTGGTGCCCCGGCTGCGGCGACTTCACCGTGCTCGGCGCCATCACCAAGGCGCTGGCCAGCCTGCAGCTGCCGCCGCACGAGGTGGCGGTGGTCTCGGGCATCGGCTGCAGCTCGCGCATCCCGGCCTACACCACCTGCTACGGCTTTCATGGCGTGCACGGCCGCGCGCTGGCCGCCGGCACCGGGTTGAAGGTGGCACGTCCGGAGCTGACGGTGCTGGTCACCGGCGGCGATGGCGACGGCTACTCGATCGGCGGCAACCACTTCCTGCACGCCTGCCG
>DAORHX010000543.1:0-2833 GCA_035438245.1 Rubrivivax sp. | reverse complement strand
CGCCCGCCCGACACCGAGGCGAAGTACTGCAGGTTCGGCAGCTTGCCCAGCACGTCGGCCGGCACCATCTCCTCGAAGCTTTCGGCCAGCTGGGTCGAGTAGCTCGACGAGAAGTCGCCCAGGTGCGCGTCGGCGCCGCTGCTCAGGCCCACGCGCAGCGAGTGGATGGCGGTCTTGCCGAAGGTCTCGACCACGAAGTCCTGCGTCGGCCGGTCCTTCGAGCGCAGCGCGATCAGGTTGTTCAGGTTGCCCAGCGCCATGCGCGCCGCGTCTTCGCTGCCCAGCCGCCTGGCCAGGTCGGCCAGGGTCTGCATCGCGCAGGTGGTGAAGATGCCGCCCTCGGCGCCCTTGTTCAGGATCTCGATCAGCGGCTGGTTGATGACGTTCGAGACCTCGTCGACGAACAGCGAGATGCGCCGGTAGCCGCCCAGGTTGTAGCGCATGCCGGCGCGCGCGGCCAGGTCGGCCAGCGCCAGCGCGCCGATGGCCGTGGCCACCGAAGGGTCGGGCAGCGAGTCCAGGCACATGTAGAGCACATGGCCGGCGCGCTCGATCTTCTCGAAGTTCATGATGGGCCGCCTGTCGTCCGCATCGAAGGGATCGGGCGAGAGGCTGCGCCCCAGGTCGCCCGAGGTCAGCATCGACAGGATGGGCAGCAGGTTGGCGGTGATCTTCTGGTAGTGCTCGCGGTTGTGGCGGAAGGTGCGCACCTGCGCGTCGATGACCTTGTGGCGCTGCGACTGCGCGACGTGATGCTCGTAGTAGGCGACGAAGGCCAGCAGGTCGGCGCTGGCCGCCTCGGACGGGCGCTTCAGGTTGCCGCGGTGCGCGTCGTGCAGCAGCTTCTTCATCTCCTGCAGCTCGCGCCACCCGGTACCCAGCGTGCGCTCGTAGTAGCGGCGCAGCGTGCCTTCCAGCACCGGCTCGATGCCGCCTTCGATGTACTTGGTGAGCTTGACCAGGTTGGGCCGCTCTTCCAGCTCGACCAGGCCCTGCACCACGACGTTGACGGCATCCCAGCCGAAGGCCGAGAAGGCGCCGGCCGTGTCCGGCGGCATGATCGACTGGATGCGCGAGGCGATCTCGGTGGGCTTCTGCCAGTTGAAGGTGAAGTCCAGGCGCACGCCGGTTTCGGGGAAGGCGGGGTGGAACTCCAGAAAGGTTTCGGGCTCGCGCCAGTCCTGGCAGGCGCGCTCGGTGATGCGCTTCAGGCGACGGCTGTTCTTCGGGTCGATGACGATGACGACGTCGCCGCGGCGCACCGCCTGGGTGATCAGGCTCGCCAGCGCGACGCCCTTGCCCGACTGCGTGGTGCCAACCAGCAGCGTTCCGCCCTCGAAATTTTGCAGCGGCCGGTGCAGCGGCAGCTCGCGCGGCTCGACGCCGTGGATGTAGGGCAGGCCGATCTCGGCATCGGGCTGCGGCCGCGGGTCGTAGCCCAGCAGCGCCAGCAGGCTGGGGGAGACAGCGAACTCCCGGTAGTCGACCTTGGCCAGCTCGTACAGGCGCTGCGCATGCACCGGCCGCCACTCGAAGCCGAAGCCGAGAAACACCTGGTCTGGTTCGCGGCACCAGCGGGCCAGCTCGCCGGTACCGATGACCTGGATCGCACGGCCCGACAGCGATGCCCGCAGCACCAGGGTGTGCACGCCCTGCGCGATGCGCAGCAGGCCCATGATGAAGCACAGCAATGCCAGCGGCAGGGCAAGCGGGCGCGGCAGTTGGTCGGTGGCGCCGACGGCGGCGAAGAAGGCCATGGCCATCAGCCAGACCGCGCCGGCGTAGGTTTCGTAGGTGCGCCGCCAGGGCATCTCGTAGCGGCGCATCAGCATGTCAGGGCTCCGGCGTTGCGCCAGGGGCGAATGCCGCCAAGTCGAAGCCCTGCACGAACTGCGGGGCAATGACCAGGCCCAGGGCCGCCTGGCCGCCGAAGTCGTGCGATACCGTCGGCGGCTGGCCGCGCCCAGGGAGCGCCAGCATGCGCAGGTCGGCAAGGGCCCGGATCGCCAGGGCGGGCTGGATGCCGCGCTGCTCGAACGCTTGCAGAGGCACGAAAAGGCCTGCGGCCACGGTGCGCGCTGCCGCTTCGGTGCCTGGGCCGTTGAGCGTGTGCACGATGGCGGCGAGTGCGTCGCGCACGGCAGGGTTCAGTCGCAGCGGTGCGTTCAGGCTGTATGCCGGCGGTGGCGGTACGGTGGGCGACGCGGGTGTGCCGTCCTCTGCGACGGTGGGCTCGAGCAGCGAGTACTGTGTGCCGGGCGGCGCCTGCGCTGACTCGGGCGTGGCGGAATCGGGAGGATTGGTCGCGACAGCCCTGCAGACGATGGGCTTGGTGAGCACCTGCGGCCCCGGATCCAGGCCGGCGAGAAGGATCTCTGGCGATGAGAGCTTCACTGCCTGCAACGGTGCCTTCGCACCCGGCGGCAGGATGGTCCACGTGGCGTGCCCATCGTCCCGGCTGGCGAGCACCCCGGCGGCCAGCAGCAGATCCAGGACGGGCTCCGGCGCCTTGGGAATGCCTGGCAGTTGATCGGCATCCAGCAGGGCCAGCACATCAGCGGCCGACTGCGGCCAGACCAGGAACAGTCCGTCGGGGGCATACCAGGTTCGCGATCTTTCGCGGTTCGGAACCCAGCTCGAGTGTCTGCTCGACAGTCGGCGCATCGCGTCTACGATGTAGCGCTCGAGGTGGGCGCCGAGTGGCGGCGCACCGTAACGGCCGGCGGTCGCCTGCAGGTGGCGGTCGATCACCAGGGCCAGCGAACGGCGTACGAGGCTGTCTAGTGTAGTGTTTGATTCTTGAGGGAACTTAATTGCGCAACGTACCTCCAAT
>DAORHX010000542.1:0-2843 GCA_035438245.1 Rubrivivax sp. | reverse complement strand
CCGTGCAGCGGCCACACGCCGAGCACGTCGTCGATCTTCCAGCGGTTCTGCGTCAGCGTGAACAGCGTGACGAAGATGACGCCGGCCACGCTGCCGGTGACCAGCGCGCCCAGCGGGTGCATCACGTCGGAGCCGGCGCACACCGCCACCAGCCCGGCCAGCGGGCCGTTGTAGGCGAAGCCGGGGTCGTTGCGGCCCATCAGCGTGGCCGCCAGCGTGCCGCCGGCCATGGCCATCAGCGAGTTCACGGCCACCAGGCCGGAGATCTTGTCGATGGTCTGCGCGCTCATGACGTTGAAGCCGAACCAGCCCACCGCCAGCACCCACGAGCCCAGCGCCAGGAACGGGATGCTCGACGGCGGGTGCGCGCTCACCGTCGTCTTGCCTCCGCCGTCCTTGCGGTAGCGGTTGGCGCGCGCGCCCAGCAGCAACACGGCAGCCAGGCCGATCCAGCCGCCCACCGTGTGCACCACCACGCTGCCGGCGAAGTCGTGGAACTCGGCGCCGGTCAGCGCCTTGATCCCGCCCTGCACGCCGAAACGCCCACCCCACACCGCGCCCTCGAACAGCGGGTAGACCAGCGCGACGATCAGCGCCGTGGCCGCCAGCTGCGGGCCGAAACGCGCGCGTTCGGCGATGCCGCCGGAGACGATGGCCGGAATGGCCGCGGCGAAGGTCAGCAGGAAGAAGAACTTGACCAGCTCGAAGCCGCTCTTGGCCGCCAGCGTGCCGGCGCCGGAGAAGAAGTCGATGCCGTAGGCCACCGTGTAGCCGACGAAGAAGTAGGCGATCGTCGACACCGAGAAGTCCACCAGGATCTTGACCAGCGCATTGACCTGGTTCTTCTTGCGCACCGTGCCCAGCTCCAGGAAGGCGAAGCCCGAGTGCATGGCCAGCACCATGATGGCGCCCAGCAGGAGGAACAGCGTGTCGGTGCCTTGCTTGATGGTTTCCATGGGCAGCAGCGTGCGATCAGAGGGCGCTGGCGGGCCAGCGGATGCACCGCCGCGCGGCGGCGGGCGCACCAACCAAGCAAGGCACATGCCGCTGTTGGTGCGGCCCGGCAGCGAGGATTCGCGCCGTGTTGGGGCGCTGCGCCCTGTTTCGGTGCCTTCGAGCCCCTAGGCCGTGCGGGCGCGCAGCGCCTCGCGCACCAGCGGCAGCCGGTCGTTGCCGAAATACATGTCGTCGCCGTCGACGTAGATCGTCGGCGAGCCGAAGCCGCCGCGGCGGATCAGCTCGTCGGTGTTGGCCTTCAGCGCGGCCTTGACCTCGTCCTGCGCGATGCCGGCGAAGAAGGCCGCGGGCTCGATGCCGCAGTGCGCGCAGATGTCGGCCAGCACCGCGTCCTGCGAGATGTCCTCGTCGCGGCCCCAGTAGGCCTCGAACACGGCGGTGGCGAACGGCAGCAGCCTGTCCTGCGGCTGCAGCCACAGGCAGCCGCGCATCGCCTTCACGCTGTTCACCGGAAAGACCTTCGGCGGCATGACGATCTTCACAGCGGCCCGGCGTGCCCAGTCCTGCAGGTCCTTCAGCATGTAGTCGCGCTTGGCCGGCACCGGGTTCTCGCGCGTGGCGTAGACGCTCTGGTTGACGGCGTTGAAGACGCCGCCGACGAGCATCGGCCGCCAGCGGATCGGCACCTTCAGCTCGGCGGCCAGCGGCTGGATGTTGTGGAAGGCCAGGTAGGTCCAGGGGCTGCTGCAGTCGAAGAAGAACTCGATCATCGGCGGTCTCCGGTGGTGGTGGTTCATCGGGCGGCCGCATCGCGCAGCGTCTGCGCGGTCTGTCCGAACAGCGACTTGCGCGCCTCGTCGTCGAGCCGCGATGCGCGCAGCTCCTTGCCCAGATCGATGCCGCGGCGCACCGCCGGCCGCTCGATCAGGCGTTCGTACCAGCTCTTCACCTGCGGGAACTCGTGCAGCGGCACCTGCTGCGCCTTCCAGGTGCGTACCCATGGCAGGATCGCCATGTCGGCGATCGAGTAGTGCTCGCCGGCGACGAAGGCACCGGTGCGCTGCAGCTGGCCATCGAGCACGCCGTACAGGCGGTTCACCTCCTGCGCATAGCGCTGCCGCGCGTAGGGCACGGGCTGCGGCGCGTAGAGGATGAAGTGGCCGTTCTGCCCGGCCATCGGCCCGAGGTTGCCCATCTGCCACATCAGCCACTGCAGCGTGGCCATGCGGCGGCGCAGGTCGGTCGGCAGGAAGCGGCCGGTCTTCTCGGCCAGGTAAATCAGGATGGCCCCGCTTTCGAACACCGCCACCGGCGCGCCGCCACCCGGCGGGGCGTGGTCGACGATCGCCGGCATGCGGTTGTTCGGGCTGATGGCAAGGAAGTCGGGGCGGAACTGCTCGCCGCGGCCGATGTTCACCGGCTTCAGTGCGTAGGGCAGCGCACACTCCTCGAGCATGATGGAGATCTTCCACCCATTGGGCGTGGGCCAGTAGTGCAGGTCGATCATCTTCGTCGGGCAGCGCAAGCCTGGAACAGCGGAGGACGCTAGTGTCGGGGAAATGCGGCAGCACATGGGCATTCGCGGGTCGGGTGCTGGCGGTGTGGACGCTGATCGCAGCCGCCGAGACGCTGCACGGCGTGCTGCGCGGGCTGTGGCTGGCGCCCGCCGTGGGCGAGGCGGCGGCGCAGCGCATCGGCTTCGCCGTCGGTTGCGCGATCGTGCTCGGCGTGGCCACGCTGAGCAGCCGCTGGCTCGACGCCGGCACCGCGGCACGACAGTGGCAGGCAGGCGCCGTGTGGTGTGCGCTGATGGCCGGCTTCGAGCTGCTGATCGGCCTGGCGCGGGGCTTCGACGCCGCGCGCATCGCCGCCGAACTGGACCCGAG
>DAORHX010000541.1:0-2849 GCA_035438245.1 Rubrivivax sp. | reverse complement strand
CCCGCCCAGGTCGAAGGCGACGCCCGATCCCGGCACCCCCACCACGGCGCCGTGCTGGCCGAAGCCGCAGCGCGTGACGTAGAAGGTGCCGCCCGCGTCGCGCGTGAGCTGCCCGAGGTTGGGGCCGCTGGCCGGCGGCGGCGTGAGCGTGGCGGCCACGCTGAAGCCCTGCCGGCCGTCCCAGACCTTGATCGAGTTGGTGTCGTCGTCCCCCAGGTACAGGCGCGACTCGGTGCTGTCCCAATACAGGCCGTTGAGCTTGGCCGTGATCGGGATCTCGGTCGGGCCACGGTCGACGACGACATCGTCGTCGCCGCAGGCGCCGAGCGACAGCAGCGCGGCCAGCGCGCCGGCCCACAGCACGCGGGCCGTGCGTGCCCACGGTGCGGCACCACGTCGGGGGGAAAGCAGAGTGCGGATGCTCATGGCGAACTCGGTGTGAAACGCAGGAAGGGAAGCGGACGGTGTTTACGCTATTCTATCGTTGAATAACGCTCACCCACCGCACCACTTGCTCGAGACAGGGTCGCGCCATGCCCGCCGCCACGCCACACCCCCCCTTTCGCCTGCGTCGCGCCGCCTTGTGCGCGCTGGCCGCCGTGCTCGCCGCCAGCGCCTGCGGCGGCTCGGATGGCGCGGATGATCCGGCCAGCTCGGCCGGGCCCGGCAACGGCGGCACCGCGCCGAGCGCGCCGTGGGTCTGGGAACTGCCCGCCGGCTTCGCCGCGCCACTGGTGCCCACCGACAACCCGATGAA
The DNA here is from genome assembly GCA_035438245.1 of Rubrivivax sp. Taxonomy (GTDB): domain Bacteria; phylum Pseudomonadota; class Gammaproteobacteria; order Burkholderiales; family Burkholderiaceae_C; genus Rubrivivax. The sequence goes on along the minus strand of DAORHX010000541.1, from coordinate 2,092 downwards.
CGCCGCCAAGGTCGAACTGGGCCGGCAGCTGTTCTTCGACACGCGGCTGTCGGGCAACGGCACGCTGGCGTGCGCCAGCTGCCACGCAGCGGAACGCGCGTTCGCCGAGAACCGGGCGCTCGGGCGCGGCTCGACCGGGCAGAACCACCCGCGCAACACGCCGACGCTGATCAACGCGGCCTACCAGGTGACGCTGGACTGGGCCAACCCGGCGCCGCGCACGCTGGAGCAGCAGATGCGCACGCCGCTGTTCGGCACGAACCCGATCGAGATGGGCGCAAACGACGGCAACCGCGAACAGATCATCGAGCGGCTGCGCACGCACGCCGACTACCCCGGGCGCTTCGCCGCCGCCTTCGCCGGCGAGGCGGCGCCGCTGCACTGGGACAACATCATCAAGGCGATCGCCGCGTTCGAGCGCACGCTGGTGTCGGCCGGCAGCCGCTGGGACCAGGCGCGCGCCGGCCGCATCACGCTGGAGGCGGCCGAGCAGCGCGGCGAGCAGCTGTTCTTCGGCCCGCAGGCGCTGTGTTCGCAGTGCCACGGCGGGCCCAACCTGGGCGGCGCCTTCGCCGACGCCACGCAGCGCGTCGGCGAGCCGGCGTTCCACAACATCGGCTTGTTCAACATCGGCGGCAGCGGTGCGTATCCGGCGCCCAACCGCGGCCTGCTCGAGTTCACCGGCCGCGCCGAGGACATGGGCAAGTTCCGCGCGCCGAGCCTGCGCAACGTCGAGCTCACCGCGCCGTACTTCCACGACGGCAGCGTCGCCACGCTGGAAGGCGCGCTCGACATCCATGCCGCCGGTGGGCGCGACATGGGCCCCGGGCTGTACGCCGGCGACGGCCGCAGCAACCCGTTCAAGGACCCGCTGATCGACCGCATCCGGCTCGACGCGCAGGACAAGGCGGACCTGATCGCGTTCCTGAAGACGCTGAGCGACGCCGGCGTGGCGACGAATCCACGCTTCGCCGACCCGGCCGTGAACTGAGCTCGGCTTGCCCTGCATGGCGCGGGCTCGGTGCATCGCCGACTGCGCGGGCGGGCCGGGATCGCACCACGGCCGCAGCCGTGTCCCCACGGCGACATAGGCGGAACTACCCGACCCGCTCGCCCGGGCGCTGCGCTATCGTCGCCGCTTCCCTGACCGTTCCTGTTGGAGATGCGAACATGAGCTCGAGTCACTCCCCATGGCGCAGCCGCTTCGCGCTGGCGGCGTCGGCGCTGGCACTGGCGCTGTCCTGCACCCCTGCCGCCGCGCAGCAGAAGTTCGTCACCATCGGCACCGGCGGCGTCACCGGCGTGTACTACGCGGCCGGCGGCGCGATCTGCCGGCTGGTCAACAAGGACCGCGCCAAGCACGGCATCCGCTGCTCGGTCGAATCGACCGGCGGCTCGGTGTTCAACGTCAACACCATCAAGTCCGGCGAACTCGACCTGGGCTTCGCGCAGAGCGACGTGCAGTTCAACGCCTACAAGGGCCTCGGCCCGTTCAAGGACGCCGGCGCGTGGACCGACGAGCGCGCGGTGTTCTCGGTGCACCCCGAGCCCTTCACCGTGCTGGCGCGCAAGGAAGCGGGCGTCAAGCAGTTCACCGACTTCAAGGGCAAGCGCTTCAATGTCGGCAATCCCGGATCGGGCACACGCGCGTCGATGGAAGAGCTGCTCGAGCGCATCGGCTGGAAGCTCAGCGATTTCTCGCTCGCCTCCGAGCTGAAGGCCGACGAGCACGGCGCCGCGCTGTGCGACGGCAAGATCGACGGCTTCTTCTACGGCGTCGGCCACCCGTCGGCCAACATCCAGGATCCGACGACATCGTGCGGCGCGAAGCTCATCCCGCTGACCGGCCGCTACATCGACAAGCTGGTCGAGGACAAGTCCTACTACGCGAAGGCGGTGATCCCGGCAGCGATGTACCCGAACAACCCCGAGGCCACGGAAACCTACGGCGTGCTGGCGACCGTCGTGTCGTCGAGCAAGGTGCCGGCCGACACCGTGTACCAGGTGGTCAAGGCGGTGTTCGACAACTTCGATGAGTTCAAGAAGCTGCACCCGGCGCTGGCCCACCTGAAGCCCGAGAACATGATCCGCG
>DAORHX010000540.1:0-2849 GCA_035438245.1 Rubrivivax sp. | reverse complement strand
CGCGCTACCTGCCGACGAACCTGTGCGACCGCACGACCGGGCTGACCGCCGTCTACAGCGTGCTGGCGGCGCTGTACGCGCGCGAGCGCACCGGCCGCGGCCAGGCCATCGAGGTGCCGATGTTCGAGACCATGACGCAGTTCGTGCTCTCGGACCACATGTTCGGCCAGACCTTCGACCCGCCGCTCGCCGACGCTGGCTACGTGCGCCTGCTCGCCAAGGACCGCCGGCCCGCGAAGACCAGGGACGGCTACGTCTGCGTGCTGATCTACATCGACAAGCACTGGAAGAACTTCTGCACCATGCTCGGCCGCCAGGACATGCTGGAAGACCCGCGCTTCCTGCGCATGTCCGACCGCACGCGCAACGTCGACGCGCTCTACGCCTTCGTCTCGCAAACCATGCTCACGCGCACCACGGCCGAATGGATCGAGGCGCTCACGAAGGCCGACATCCCGGTCACGCCGATGCACACGCCGACCAGCCTGATGGACGATCCGCACCTGGCTGACGTGGGTTTGTTCGAGTGGATCGACCATCCCACCGAGGGCCGCATCCGGCAGATGAACGTGCCGGGTACCTGGTCCGACACGCCGCCGTCGATCCGCCGCCACGCGCCGCTGCTGGGCGAGAACACGCGCGAGGTGCTTGCAGAGGCCGGCTACGACGCTGGCGCAATCGAGCGGCTACTGGCCAAGGGCGCGGCGCGCGAGGCCGCAGCGGGTTGACACCGAAGCGGCATACCCGCGCGCACCCTCACCACTGCGCCGAAACTGCGGCGATACCCAGCGTGAGCAGCATGAGCGCCAGCTTCTCGCGCCGCGTGACCTGCTCCGCGAAGACGCGGCGCGAGATCAGGTAGCCATACAGCACCTCCACCAGTGCCAGCGTGCGCACGTCGGCCGCGTTGCGCATCGCGAACGCGGTGAACCAGCCGAACGAGGCCAGCGCGCCGCAGGCACCGGCCAGGGTCGAGACACGCCAGGCGCGCAAAGTCGAGCCCATCGCATCGGGCCGCCACAGCGCGAGCGCGGCGCAGATCGCGACGCTCTGCAGCCCCTGCGCCCACACCAGCGAGTAGGCCGCCGACTCCCAGGGCTGCAGCGGCCCGAGCGCCTGGGCGGCCGCCCGGTAGCCCACGGCCGACAGCGCGAAGCCCGCGCCCGAGCCGATGCCCATCCACGCGGTCGACGACCACCAGCCACGCCGCAACGCGCCAGCCTCGCCCGCCGCCGGCACCGACAGCAGCCACAGCCCGATCGACGCCAGCACGATCGCGGCGGCCGACACGGCGCTCACCTGCTCGCCGAGCAACACCGCCGAGAACATCGCGACCTGCAGCACCTCGGTCTTCGAGTACGCGACCGCGACGATGAAGCTCTGGCGCTGCATCGCCGCCAGCAGCAGCGCGGTGGCGATCAGTTGCGCCAACGCACTGCCTCCCACCTGCGCGAGAAAGGCCACGTTCGGTGCCGGCAGCGGCCTGCCCGCAAAGACCACGGCCAGCCCGAGCAGCGCGAAAGGCAGCCCGTAGACGAAGCGCACCGAGGTCGCGGCGAGCGTGCCTGCCGTGCGCCCGAGATCCTTCTGCGCCGCGTTGCGTACCGTCTGCGCCGCCGCGGCGAGCAGCACGATGGGGATCCATAGCCACCCAACGGCCTCCATGCTCTCTGGGCCTCAAACAGCAGGTGGGCCTGGCACCTTCATTCGAGCTTGATTCCCGCTGCCTTGACTGCAGCAGCGTATCGGGCGAACTCGGCGTCCAGGAACCTCGCGTACTCCTTCGGTGTGGAGCCGACCGGCTCCACGCCCATCGCCACCAGCTTGGCCTTGACCGAGGGGTCGTGCATCACGGCGGCCGCGGCGGCGCCGAGCGACTCGACGGCATCTGCCGGCGTACCGGACCTCACGACCACGCCGAGCCAGGAATTGGCGTCGAAGTGCGGCAGACCTGCTTCCGCGAAAGTGGGGACCTCGGGCAACAGGGGCGGGCGGCGGCTGCCGCTCACGGCCAGTGCGCGCAGCTTGCCGCTGGTGATGTGCGGCGTAGCCGAAAGCACGTCGACGAACATGGCATCGATGGTGCCGCCGAGCACATCGACCATGGCGGCCGCGCTGCCCTTGTACGGGACATGCGTCATGCGAACGCCGGCGGCGACGTTGAACAGTTCTCCGGACAGGTGGTTGGACTGGCCGTTGCCGGCAGAGCCGAAGGTGATTTCACCGGGCTTTTTCTTGGCCAGCTCGATGAACTCCTGCAGGTTCCTGGCCGGCACGGCAGGGTGCACGACGAGCACATTGCTCAGGTTCACGGAATGCGAGATCGGCTGCAGGTCGCGCCGGGTGTCGTAGGGCAACTTGGCGTAGACGCTCGGATTGATGGCGTGGCTGGTCGCCACCATGCCCACCGTGTAGCCGTCCGGCGGCGCCTTGGCGACTGCGGCGGTTCCGAGGGTGCTGCCGGCACCGGGGATGTTCTGCACCACCACGGGCTGCCCCATCTTCTCGAGGCCCTGGGCAACGATGCGGCCGATCGTGTCGAGGATGCCGCCCGGCGTCGAGGCGACGATGAACGTGATGGGCCTGCTGGGGTAGGCCTGGGCTCGGCCGGACAGGGGCAGCGCGCCGGCGGCGCAGGCCGCCAGCGCACGTAGGGTGAGGCGTCGCGAGGGAAGGCTGGTCATGGGTGGCTCCTTGTCTTCGAACGGGCGCGGCCGCGGTCACGCACGCGGTCCGCCCTGGCGCAGCCGCCTGTTCGCAGCGAGCGCGTCGATCTCCCCCGCCGCCACGCCCCAGTGCCGCAGTTGCTCGAAGGCCGCTGCATCGTCGGAGTGCGGCGCCCGCGGCTC
>DAORHX010000539.1:0-2854 GCA_035438245.1 Rubrivivax sp. | reverse complement strand
CGAAGCGCAGCCCGGCGGCCAGCGTGGCCTGCAGCCAGCCCATCAGCCGCGGCGCAGCGACGCTCAGCAGCGCTGCGGCGGCGCCGATCGCGGCGAAGTGCGACAGGTCGCGCGAGCGCGCCACCTGGCCATCGGCGCGGGCCTTGCGGATCTTGCGTTCACTGGCGGGGAGGCGGCGGTCCTGGGCGTCGGCCATTGCATTCGGTCGCGTATTGACGCGTGCCTGCCATGGTGCCCATCGGGCCTCGGAACTTGAGCGCGAAAAGAGGGCGAAAGCCGGCCGTGTTACGTATGGCCTGCCGCGCCGCGCCGAAGCGCGACGAACTCGGCTGTTTGAATTCGGCTGCTATGCGCGAGCGGGCGTCTGGTTCTCTACGTTGGATCGCGAGCCGCGTCCCCCGCAGGCAACGCGCCCCTTCAGCGCGGCAGGTTCGGCAGCCAGCCGGTGCCGATCGGCTCGACCGCAGGCTGCGCTTCGAGCGCCTCGGTGCCGCTGCGGAAGACGCGGTCCTCGGCCTCGCGGTTCATGACGATGATGCTGATGCGCCGGTTCGACGCTGCCAGTGGATCCTTGGCCTCGAACGGCAGGCTCGCCGCCAGGCCCTGCACGCGCAGCATGCGGTCGTCGGGCAGGCCGCCGGACATCAGCTCGCGCCGCGACGCATTCGCGCGGTCGGCCGACAGTTCCCAGTTGCCGTAGCCCAGCGCGCCGCCGGCAAAGGGCGCCGCGTCGGTGTGGCCTTCCAGCGTCAGCCGGTTCGGCACCTCGGCCAGCACCGCGCCGATCTCGTGCAGCAGCTCGCGCATGTACGGCTGAACCACCGCGCTGCCGCTGGCGAACATCGGCCGCTGGTTCTCGTCGACGATCTGGATGCGCAGCCCGTCGGCGGTCATGTCCAGGCGGATCTGCGCCTTCAGCGCCGCGAGCTTCGGGTTGCCGGCGATCTTCTGCTCGACCTTGTCCTTCAGCCGCTCGAGGCGCGCGATCTCGGCGCGTGTCTGCTCGGCCTTCAGCGCCTGCAGGTTGACGGTCTTGCGCCTGGAGTCGATGTCGCCGCGCTTGACCTGGCCGCTGCTGCGCGTCACGTCCTCGCCGCCGCCCTTGACGACGTGCGACGCGTCGCCGGCGCCCGAGCCGCTGGCCAGCAGCGCGATCTTCAGCGGCGAGGCGAAGTAGTCGGCGATGCCCTTCTTGTCGCCCTCGCTGGTGCTGCCGAGCAGCCACATCAGCAGGAAGAAGGCCATCATCGCGGTCACGAAGTCGGCATAGGCGATCTTCCACGCGCCGCCATGGTGGCCGTGGCCGCCCTTCTTGACGCGCTTGATGATGATCGGCTGCAGCTTCTTCGCGTCACCGGACATCGCGGAACCCCAGCTCATTCACCGCAGAGGAATGGAGGACGCAGAGGTCGCGCAGAGGAAGAAGATGTCTGCTCTGCGAACCTCTGCGTACCTCCATTGCTCTGCGGTGAAGGTATTTCACTTCTTGCCCTTCACGTGCTTCTCGAGTTCGGCAAAGGTCGGGCGCTCGGTCGAGTACAGCACCTTGCGGCCGAACTCCACCGCCACCTGCGGCGCGTAGCCCTGCATGCTGGCCAGCAGCGTGGTCTTGATGCACTGCAGCTCCTTGCCGGCCTCGTCGACCTTCTGCTCCAGCAGGCCGGCCAGCGGCTCGGCGAAGGCATAGGCCAGCAGGATGCCGAGGAAGGTACCGACCAGCGCCGAGCCGATCATGCCGCCCAGCACCGCCGGCGGCTGGCCCACCGAGCCCATCGTGTTGACCACGCCCAGCACCGCCGCAACGATGCCGAAGGCCGGCAGCGCGCCGGCCAGCCGCTGCAGCGCCGCCACGGCCGAGTGCGCCTCGTGGTGGTGGGTCTCGATCTCGTTGTCCATCAGGCTTTCGATCTCGTGCGAGTTCAGGTTGCCCGAGACCATCATGCGCAGGTAGTCGGTGATGAACTCCGACACGTGGTGGTCGTTGCCCACCGCCGGGTACTTCTGGAACAGCGGCGAACTGTGCGGATCTTCCACGTCCTTCTCGATCGACATCAGGCCTTCCTTGCGCGCCTTCTGCAGGATGTCGTACATCAGCGCCATCAGCTCCATGTAGCGCGCCTTGGTGTACTTGCTGCCCTTGAAGCATTGCCCCAGGCCCTTCGCGGTGGCCTTCAGCACCTTCGGCTGGTTGTTGGCGATGAAGGCGCCGATGGCCGCGCCGCCGATGGCCGCCATCTCGAAGGGCAGCGCCTTCAGCACCACGGTGATGTTGCCGCCGTGCGCGATGAACACGCCGAACACGGCAGACAGCGCAACGATCCAGCCGATGATGACGAACATGTGCGGGGGTGCTTCCTGGCGGCTTCGAGGGCCGTGTGGCCGGCACGCGCGGCGCGCCGGTCGACAGCTTCGAGCCCGTTTTATCGGCCCGCGTCGGCGCCACTTGAGGCGCGCAGCGGCAGCCGGTACAGCCACAGCGGCCGGCCGTCCGGGCAGCGATGCACGGCCTCGGGCTGCCAGCATGCCGCTTCGAACTCCAGGCTCGCCAGCCAGGCGCCGGGCCGCATCTCGGCACCGGCCTTGGCCAGCGCACGCGGCATGCTCTCCGGGCGCTGGAACAGGTAGACCAGGTCGAAGCCGGCCCAGCTGTGGGCCCACAGGTCGCCGCGCTGCACGCGGGCCTGCGGGCAGGCCAGCCGCGCCAGCAGCGCCAGCGGCCAACTCCATTCGATGCCTTCGAGCCGGGCCTGCGGATAGGCGCGGCGCAGCGCACGCAAGCCGTGGCCGAGCCCGCAGCCGGCGTCGAGCACACGCGCGCCGGGCGGCAGCGGCAGCGGTTCGGGCAAGCGATCCA
>DAORHX010000538.1:0-2873 GCA_035438245.1 Rubrivivax sp. | reverse complement strand
TAGGTGTCGATGCCGCGCAGCTGCAGCACGGTGTTGCGCACCGCGGCCTCGACCAGCACCGCCAGGTTGCGGCCGGCGTCGACCGCGATCACCACCTTGCGCACCGGCACGTCGAGGATCTCCTCGTACAGCGGCTCGTAGGGCAGGCGCTCGAACTCGCGCTCCATCGTCTCCTTGCGCACCAGGTGGACGATCAGCTTCAGCCGCATCTTGCGCCGCACCGCCGTCTCGCCGAAGATGGCCTTGATGTCGAGCAACCCGATGCCGCGCACTTCCAGCAGGTTCAGCAGCAGGTCGGGGCAGCGCCCGTCGAGCGCGGTCTGCGACACCCGGTACAGGTCCACCGCGTCGTCGGCCACCAGGCCGTGGCCGCGCGAGATCAGTTCCAGCCCGAGTTCGCTCTTGCCCAGGCCCGATTCGCCGGTGATCAGCACGCCCAGGCCGAGGATGTCCATGAACACGCCGTGGCGCGTGGTGCGCTCGGCGAACAGCTGCGACAGGTAGCCGCGCACCACGTCGATGACGTGGCCGGCCGATTCGGCCGTCTGGAACAGCGGAATGTCGGCGCGGTCGCACATCGCCACCAGCCGTGGCGGCGGCGCCTCGCCGTCGGCGACGATGAGCACCGGCGGCTCCAGCGTGACGATGCGCGAGATGCGGCGTTCCTGGTCGTCCGGCGCGCAGCGGTCGAGGTAGGCGACCTCGCGCCGGCCGACGATCTGCACCCGGTAGGGGTGGACATAGTTCAGGTAGCCCACCAGGTCGGCGGCGGAGCGCGCGTCGCGCACCGCGTTGTCGTCGAAGTGGCGCTCGGGGTGCGCGTGGCCGGCGATCCAGTCCCAGCGCATCGCTTCGCGATGTGCCTCGAACAGGGCTTCGGCGCTGATGGTGCTGGGTTTCATCGGCGGCCGCGCGCGGCCTGGCGCAGGATCACGCCGTCGACTTCTGCGCTTGCCAGTCGGCGATCAGCTTGTGCACCGCCGCGGCGTCGGGTTCGGCCTGCAGCCGCTCGCGCAACTCGCGGTCGGACAGCATCTCGGCGATCTCGGACAGGATCTCGAGGTGGCGCTGTGTTGCCGCCTCGGGCACCAGCAGCACGATCAGCAGGCTGACCGGCTCGTCGTCCGGCGAGTCGAAACCGATCGGCGCCTTCGTGCGCAGCACCGCCGCCAGCGGGTTCTTCAGCCCCTTGATGCGCCCGTGCGGAATGGCCACGCCGTGGCCGAGCCCGGTGGAGCCCAGCCGCTCGCGGGCGAACAGGTTGTCGGTGACCGTGCCGCGGGCGATGGCATGCTGGTTCTCGAACAGCAGCCCGGCCTGCTCGAACACCCGCTTCTTGCTGGTGGCGTCGACATCGACCAACACGTTGCTGGGCGGCAAGATGGCAGCGAGACGGTTCATGTCGATCAATCGGCCGGATGCGCGCGGCCAGCTGCGGCGCAAGCCCCCGGACCTGTTGCAAGGTCGTGAATTATAGGAAGCGGGCCATCGACACTGCGCTCGCAACACCCCCGCAGGCGCGGGAAGGCCCTGGGGGTGCTGCGCCGCAGCAACAGCCTCGCGAAACCTCAGGGTGCACCCAGGTCGAGCCGCTTGGCGCTGGCGTGGTGATGCTCCTGGGTGCGGTCCTTGTGGCGTACGACCTGGCGGTCGAGCTTGTCCATCAGCTGGTCGATCGCCGCGTACAGGTCTTCGTGGGCTTGTTCGACGAAGATGTCACGCCCTTTGACATGCAGCGTCACTTCGCAGCGCTGCCGTCGTTCCTTTTCCTTCTGCTTCTCCACCGTCAACAGGACGTTCACGTCCACCACCTGGTCGAAATGACGTGTGACGCGTTCCAGCTTTGTAAGCACGTACTCTCGCAATGCCGGCGTCACTTCGAGATGGTGTCCGCTGATCGTCAGGTTCATCAAGGCCTCCTTTGCAGGGGTGGTGGGAAAGGGCGGGGGAAGGTTCGGGCAGAGGGGTGGGGCGTCAGCAACGCCCGGGAGGTCGAATCCAGTGTGCTACCGAAAGCCGGTGCGTGCAAGTCGGCAGGGTGACGCTGACGCGGTGTGATAATCGCGTTTCGCCTGAAATCTGAGAGGCCTTCTTGGACCGAAGTCACCCTCGGTGACCGTCCACTCCGGCAGCCAGGGCGCCGTGCGCGACCGTCGTCCACGGCCCCTCGCGGGAGTGAGGCGGTGCATACCGACGCTTCCCGCATTCCCCGTGGCGCACGCAGCCCCGCAGCGCGCCGGAGACATCGATGCTGAACGTGTTCACGCTGGAGAACGGCCGCCTGGCGGGCCGCATCCTCCAGGAAGAAGAGTTCGACCATCCCGACCTGCCGGGGCGGCAGCCGCCGGTGTGGGTCGACATGGAAGCGCCGACGCCGCAGGAAAAGGCCTGGGTGCGCAGCCGCTTCGGCCTGGCGATTCCCGAGGACATCGTCGATGACGACCTCGAGGAATCGGCGCGCTTCTACGAGGAAGACAACGGCGAGCTGCACATCCGCTCGGACTTCCTGATCGACGACGACGTCATGCCGCGCAACGTGCGCGTGGCCTTCATCCTGTACCACAGCGTGCTGTTCTCGGTGCATGCCGAGGACCTGCCGGTGTTCCGCCTGCTGCGGCTGCGTGCGCGGCGCATCCCGGCGCTGATCGAGGACGCGAAGGACGTGCTGCTGAAGCTGTACGACGCCGACGCCGAATACTCGGCCGACGCGCTGGAGGGCATCTACGACAGCCTCGAGGCGGTCAGCGCCAGCGTGCTGAAGCCGCACGTCAACGACCAGGCGGCGAGCGAGGCGCTGTCGGCGATCGCCAAGGAAGAGGACCTGAACGGCCGCATCCGCCGCAACGTGATGGACACGCGCCGCGCGGTCAGCT
>DAORHX010000537.1:0-2880 GCA_035438245.1 Rubrivivax sp. | reverse complement strand
TGGCGGCTGGCCGGCGTTGGCCTGTGCCAGGTATGCGGCGCCATCGAGCAGCCACGGTCGCGTGTAGTCCAGCTGCGGCAAGCGCTTCGGCAGCCGCGCGCCGCAGGCCAGGTAGACCGCGTCGAAGCCGGCGCGCAGCTCGGCCAGGGCTTGCGGCGTGGCAACCGACTGCCCGCAGCGCACGTCGATGCCGAGGGCGACGATGCGCGCGATCTCCGCGTCCAGCACCTGGCGCGACAGGCGGTAGGCCGGGATGCCGTCGCGCATCAGCCCGCCGAGTGCGGCCTGGGCCTCGAACAGCGTGACGCCGAAGCCGCGGCGGCGCAGCTGGTACGCGGCCGACAGCCCCGAGGGGCCGCCGCCGACGACGGCGACGCGTTCGCTGCGCGGCGCTGCCGCCGCGAACGCCCAGCCGCGCTCGAGCGCGATGTCGCCGACATGGCGTTCGAGGCAGCGGATGGCCAGCGGTGCATCGTAGGCCGCGCGGTTGCACGCACTTTCGCAAGGGTGGTGGCAGACGCGACCGATGACCGCAGGGAAGGGGTTGTGGCGCGACAGCGTCTGCCATGCGCCGTGCCAGTCGGCGGCGCGTGCCTGGCCGATCCAGCTGGCGATGTCGCCATGCACCGGGCACGCGGCGTGGCACGGTGACGGCGCATAGCGGTGCTGCGGCAGCGACGCGCGCCAGGTGCCGGTCTTGATGACCGCAGTGCTGCCGGTGGTCCAGGTCGGCGGGATCGGCAAAGGCGCGTTCATGTCCGGACCCTCCGCGCTGCGCGCTGCGGGATGAACGCTTGGGAGCGGCCCGGCGCGCGCCCGACCGAACCCTGCGCGCTTGCGCGCTGCGGGATGAACGCTTGGGAGCGGCCCGGCGCGCGCCCGACCGAACCCTGCGCGCTTGAGCGCTGCGGGATGAACGCTTGGGAGCGGCCCGGCGCGTTCATGCCGCCACCTCGCGCAGCAGCGCGTCGGCGCGATGGAAGCCGTCTTCGCAGGCGGCGATGTTGGCCTCGCGCAGCTTGGGCGAGTTCTCCACCAGCGTGCGCTCCATCTGCTGCAGTGTCGGTGCCTGCAGCGCGCGCGCCAGTGCGCCGAGCAGCGCGGAGTTGACGATGCGGCCGAGGCCGTGGCGCCGCGCGACGTCCAGCCCATCGATCGGAATGACGCGCAGGCCGGGCAGCGTCTGCGCGAAGTGTTCGGGCGTCTGCGCCGAATTGACGACGATCAAGGTTCGTTCGTTGGCGATGGCGAGCAGCCGGCCTTCGAGCAGGCTGGCATCGAAGCACAGGATGGCGTCGGCCTGCTCGATGTCGCAGCGCAGCCGTACCGGCCGCGAGTCGACACGCAGCGTCGAGCTGACCGGCGTGCCGCGACGCGCGCCGCCATAGCTGGCGAAGCACTGCACCTGCAGCCCTTGCGCGAAGAAGGCCATCGCCAGCAGGTTGCCGGCCGTCTGCGCGCCCTGGCCGCCGCGGCCCTGGATCATGATCTGCAGCACGCCTCGTCTCCAGCGTGAATGACACGCCGTGCAATCTAGCGACGCGGTGGGCCGGCGTCGAATTGATCGTCAGAATCCGCTCCATTCACCAAACCGATGGCCGCCGCCCCGCGATGAACTTCCGCCAACTCGACCTGAACCTGCTGCGTGTGCTGTGCGCGGTGCAGCACACCGGCTCGGTCACCGAGGCCGGGCGCATGCTGGCGATGTCGCAGCCGGCGGTGAGCAATGCGCTGGCGCGGTTGCGGCGCTTCTTCGACGACGCGCTGTTCGTGCGCTCGCCCGCCGGGCTGCATCCGACGCGACTCGCGCAGCGCATCGTGCCGCGGGTGGCCGATCACCTGCGCGAGCTGGAGCTCACGCTGAGCCGCGGCGAGAGCTTCGAGCCGGCCAGCGCCGATCTGCACTGGCGGCTGTCGCTGTCGGACCTGGGCGAGATGATGTTCCTGCCGCCGCTGGCCGCGGTGCTGCGCGCGCAGTCGCCGCACAGCCACGTGTCGAACATCGCGGTCGACGCGGCGCGCGTCAGCGCGGCGCTCGAGGCGCGCGACATCGACCTGGCGATCGGCATCCTGCTGCCCGAGCATGTCGGCATCGCCAGCGAGGACCTGTTCCACGAGCATTTCGTCGCCCTGACCGGCAGCCATTGGCGCCCGGCGGTCGGCCGTGCCGGCAAGGGCCTGAGCGCGCAGCAGCTGGCGCATGCGGCGCTGGCGGTGGCCGCGCCCACCGCCACCTTCCACGGCAGCGTCGAGGCGATGCTGACGCGGCTGAAGCTGAACGACCGCGCGGTGGTGCGCGCGCGCCACTACGGCGCGCTGCCGGAGCTGGTCACCTGCACCGACCTGATGGCCATCGTGCCGCAGATGTTCGCCGCGTCGCTGCGCTCGCGCTACGCGCTGCGCGAATGGCAGCTGCCGGGCCACGGCCCGCACTACACGGTGCGCATGGTCTGGCACCGCAGCGTCACTGCCGAGCCGGCGCACGCCTGGCTGCGCGAGCGTGTGCGCGAGCCCGAGCGCCGTGCCCTTGAACGCGTGGTAGTCCGCGGCGAAGTCGCGCTGCGAGAAGACGCGCTGGACGGTGATGCGATCCTTGATGCTCTCGCCGGTCAGCCGCCCGAGGTGCTCGATGAGGTACGTCGCGTAGCGCTCGCGCACCTCGTCCGTGTCATCGATGCCGCTAGCGACGGGCATGAGGATGAAGAGGTTCTCGTCTCCCTCTGGCGCGACGGTGCGGTCCGTCTTGCTGGGCACGCACGCGTAGTACGAGGGCTTCTCGGGCCAGCCCGGGTGATCGAAGATCGCGTCGAAGTGCGGGCGCCAGTCGTTCTCCACGAACACGTTGTGGTGCGTGAGGTTGTTGACCTTGCCCCTCACGCC
>DAORHX010000536.1:0-2882 GCA_035438245.1 Rubrivivax sp. | reverse complement strand
CACCGCTTGCCGATACCTCGTCCAAAAGCCGGAACACCATTTACAACCAGGACGCCCTCATCACCACCTGCGACGCGGAGCATCCGCACTACGGCTTTCGCACCAATAAGCTGAAAGTGATTCCCGACAAACTGGTGGTCACGAGTTTGTCCAACCTCGAAATCGGCGGCGTGCCCACGCCGTTGGTCATTCCTTTCGGTTTTTTCCCGATCACCAAGACGAGGAAAGCGGGTTTGATCATTCCTCGTGACTTTGAATTCGCCGATCAGGAGGGGCTCGGCCTGCGCGATTTCGGCTGGTACCAGCCCATTTCCGAACACCTCGACGCCCAGGTGCTGTTCAACGCATACACCAGCGGTTCCTGGGGCACGAATGCCACGATCCGTTACAACAAGCGGTACCACTACCTCGGAAATTTCCTGATCCGCCGCAACGTGCGCGTAACCGAAGACAACCGGGCGGAAAAAGTCCGCGCCAAATCGTTCGGGATCACCTGGTCGCACAACCAGGACACGAAGGCGCATCCGACCCGCAAATTCGGCGGCACTGTCAACATCGAAACCAACCGCGACCAGAACCGCAACCTCAACGATTACAACAGCGTGTACCGCAACACGTTGACTTCCAACATCAATTACATTCGCGCACGCTGCCCAGGTCGTGGTGCCACCACATCGTGTCCGGGTGCACGTGGCCGAGGTTGTCGATGTTGGCGACGTTGACGCCGCTGGAATTGCCGCCCCAGGCGGCCAGGTGCGCGCGCAGCGCATCGTGGTGTTGCGGCCAGCGCGCGTCGGCCCAGCGCAGCAGCCACGCGCCGTCGGCGTCGTTGTTGCCGCTGACGTATTCGTCGTCGCGGCCTGCGCAGGCCGCCTGCCAGGCGATGTCGAACAGCAGGTCCATCGCCTCGCGCGTGGCCGCGAACTGTGCGTCGCGGGCGCGGTGGATGTTGCCGCGACCGGCGTAGTTCAGGTGCGAGAAGTAGAACTTGGCGATGCCCTCGTCGCGCATCAGCTGCAGCAGCGGCCGCAGGTCGTGCGCGTTCATCGCCGTCATCGTGAAGCGCAGCCCGAGCCGCACGTCGCGCGCGCGCAGCAGGCGCAGCGCCGCCAGGCTGCGGTCGAAGGCGCCCTGCAGGCGGCGGAACTTGTCGTGCGTTTCGCGCAGCCCGTCCAGGCTGATGCCGACATAGTCGAAGCCGGCCGCGGCGACACGCTCGGCGGTCTGCTCGTCGATCAGCGTGCCGTTGCTCGACAGCCCGACATAGAAGCCCATCGACTTGGCGCGCGCCGCGATGTCGAACAGGTCGGGCCGCAGCAGCGGCTCGCCGCCGGACAGGATCAGCACCGGCACGCGGAAGGCCTTCAGGTCGTCCATCACCGTGAACACCTCGCCGGTGCTCAGCTCGCCCGCGTAGTCATGGTCGGCCGACAGCGCGTAGCAGTGCTTGCAGGTCAGGTTGCAGCGCCGGATCAGGTTCCAGATGACGACCGGGCCGCCCGGCCGTGCGCGCCGCGCCGGCGGCATCGGGATGCCGCGCTCGGCGCCGGCCAGCAGGTGCATGAAGTGGGAGATTCGGAACATGGTCAGCCCTCGCGCAGCCGCAGCCCGGACTTCTTCAGGATCGCGGTGGAGTACAGGATGTCATGGCTGCGGCAGGCGGTGCCGAGCAGCGCCGCCACGTCGCGGGCCTGCGCTTCGACCTCGCCGCGTGAACGGCCGTGCAGCATGACGAACAGGTTGTAGGGCCACAGCGGCAGCGCGCGCGGCCGGCGGTAGCAGTGGCTGACGCCGGGCAGCGCCGCCAGCCGCTCGCCCAGCGTGTCGACCTGTTCGTCGGCGACGTCCCACACGCTCATGCCGTTGGCGGTGTAGCCCAGCTTGTAGTGGTTGGGCACCGCGCCGATGCGGCGCACGAGCCCGCTTTGCAGCATCGCCGCGAAGTGCCGGCGCACGGTCTCGCCGTCGACCCCGAGCACCGCGGCCACGGCCTCGTAGGGCCGCGGCACGAGCGGCAGGCCGCCCTGCGTCGCGGCCACCAGTTCGCGGTCGAATTCATCCAGCATCGCGCGGCACCGGCAGCTTCAGCTCGACGCGGTACTCGCGCTCTTTCGGGAACGCCGCCACCGGCAGCCCGGTCTCGGCCTCGATCGCGGCCAGCACCTGCTGCGCCTGCGCGGACGACTCGGCGGCGACGACGAACCACATGTTCAGCGCATGCTCGCGCCGGTAGTTGTGCGCCACTTCCGGGTGCGCGTTGACCTGCGCGGTGACGGCCTCGAAGCGGTCCTGCGGCACCGCCAGCGCGGCCAGCACGAACTGCCCGCCGGCACGCTCGATCTGGAACAGCGGACCGAAGCGGGTCAGCACGCCGCGCGCCAGCAGAGCACGCAGCCGCTCCAGCACCTCGTCCTCGTCCAGGCCGAGTTCGGCGCCGAGTGCGGCGAACGGCCGGTCGACCAGCGCAAAGCCGCCGTGCAGCCGCTCGATCAGCCGCGCGTCGACGGGGCCGAGGCGCACCGGTGAGTCATCCGCACGCATCGGCCATCTCGCGAAAGCGCCGCGCGCCGGTCTGCTTGAAGCGGCGCACCGAGAACAGCAGTTCGTGCGGCACGCCGGCCAGCCCGGCGCGTTCGATCACGCCGGCGACGGCCTCGCGCACGCTGTCGCGGTCGCGTCCATGCACCATCGCGTACAGCGTGTAGGGCCAGCCGGCCGCCCCGTCGCGGCGGTAGGCCAGCGTGACGCCGGCCTCGCGCGCCAGCGCCGCGCCGCAGCCATCGATGCGCGGCTCGGGCGGCGCGAACCCCGCCATCGCGTTGGCATCTAAGCCGAGCCCGTCGTGGCGCCGGAGGGGCGAGGGCTGGCCGAGGCGACGCAAC
>DAORHX010000535.1:0-2884 GCA_035438245.1 Rubrivivax sp. | reverse complement strand
GGCGGCGCGGCCGGCACGCGCAGCAGCAGCTGCACCTCGCCGCGCAACACCTCGCGTGCACTGGGCGCCAGCGCCAGCGTGTTGAATTCGCCCTCGGCGCGCAGGTGGCCCAGCGCCAGCAGCTGGCGCAGCACCGAGCGCCACTGCGCCTCGCCGAGGTCGGCGCCGATGCCGAAGGTCGACAGCCGGTCGTGGTGGTGCTGGGCGACCTTGTCGGTGGCCTTGCCGCGCAGCACGTCGATCAGGTGCACCGCGCCGAAGCTCATGCCGCCGTGCTGCTGGAAGCGGTAGATGCAGCTCAGCGCCTTGCGCGCGGCTTCGGTGGCGTCCCAGGTGGCGGGCGGCTGCAGGCAGTTGTCGCAATGGCCGCAGCCGCCGGCCGGACCCGGCCCTTCGTAGGTTTCGCCGAAATACGCGAGCAGCCGCACGCGCCGGCAGTCGTGCGCCTCGGCCAGCGCCAGCAGCGCGTCGAGCTTGCTGCGCTGCAGGCGCTTGAAGTCCTCTTCGGCCTCGCTCTCGTCGATCATGCGCCGCTGGTTGACGACGTCGGCCAGGCCGTACGCCATCCAGGCGTCGGCCGGTGCGCCGTCGCGCCCGGCGCGGCCGGTCTCCTGGTAGTAGCCCTCGATGTTCTTCGGCAGGTCCAGGTGCGCGACGAAGCGCACGTCGGGCTTGTCGATGCCCATGCCGAAGGCGATGGTCGCCACCATGACGATGCCGTCCTCGCGCAGGAAGCGGTCCTGGTGGCGGCGGCGCACGGCGGCGTCGAGCCCGGCGTGGTACGGCAGCGCGCTCACGCCTTCGGCGACCAGCCAGTCGGCGGTGTCATCGACCTTCTTGCGCGTCTGGCAATAGACGATGCCGGCGTCGCCGTGGTGCTCGTCGCGCAGCCAGCGCAGCAGCTGGCGCCGGGGGTCGTCCTTCTCGACGATGCTGTAGCGGATGTTCGGCCGGTCGAAGCTGCTGACGAAGGTGCGCGCGCCGTCGAGCTGCAGCCGCTGCACGATGTCGTCGCGCGTGTGCGCGTCGGCGGTCGCGGTCAGTGCCAGCCGCGGCACGCCGGCATAGCGTTCGTGCAGCACGCTCAGGCCGAGGTACTCCTCGCGGAAATCGTGGCCCCACTGGCTGACGCAATGCGCCTCGTCGATGGCGAACAGGCTCAGGCGGCCGCGCTCGTGCAGCGCATCCAGCATCGCCAGGAAGCGCGGCGTGAGGATGCGCTCCGGTGCGGCGTACAGCAGCACCAGCCGGCCGGCGCGCAACTCGCGTTCGACCGCCGATGCCGCCTGGCTGTCCAGCGTGCTGTTCAGGAACTCGGCGTGCACGCCCAGTTCCTCCAGCGCGCTGACCTGGTCGTGCATCAGCGCGATCAGCGGCGACACCACCACCGTCACGCCGCCCCCGGCGCGGTGGCGTGCGATCGCCGGCACCTGGTAGCACAGGCTCTTGCCGCCGCCGGTGGGCATCAGCACCAGCGCATCGCCGCCGCCGGTCACGTGGTCGACGATGGCCGCCTGGTCGCCGCGGAAGGCCGCATAGCCGAAGACTTCGTGCAGGATCGACAGCGGATCGGCGGACAGGCTCACGTCGGACGGCAAAGCGAAAACGCCGATTGTCGTCGCAGCGCCGGCGGCGCCCGCAGCCTGATAATCGGCCGACGAACCACCTCCGCGGGAGCACGCATGGCCTCGGTCAACAAAGTCATTCTCATCGGCAACCTGGGCCGCGACCCGGAGACGCGCCATTTCCCCGACGGCGGCACCATCTGCAACGTGACGCTGGCGACGACGCGCAGCTGGAAGGACAAGAACTCCGGCGAGCGCGTCGAGGAAACCGAATGGCACCGCATCGTCTTCCGCGACCGGCTGGCGGAGATCGCCGGTGAATACCTGAAGAAGGGCAAGCAGGTCTACATCGAGGGCCGGCTGAAGACGCGCAAGTACACCGACAAGGACGGCGTCGAGAAGTACACCACCGAGGTCATGGCCACCGACATGACGATGCTCGGCAGCCGCGAGGGCATGGGCGGCGCCGGCGACGAAGGCGGCGGCGGTGGCGGCTACAGCCGCCCGGCGGCACGCCCGGCGGCGTCGTCCGCCCCGGCTGTCAAACCGGCCGCCAGCACCGCCTTCGGCGACATGGACGACGACATTCCGTTCTGAAGCCCGGGCTCACTTCGTCCGCTGCCCCCGACAGGGGCGCTCGGCAGCGTCGCAACGGCCGGGTGGTACTGATTCAGGGCCGCACGCTGCCGCGCCAGCGCTGCACGTCGATCGGCCGTACCGCGGCGGCGCTGTTGCCCCAGGCATTGCGCACGTAGCTGAGCACGGCGGCGATGTCGTCGTCGCTCAGCTCGACGGCGAAGGGCGGCATGCCGAAGGGCCGTGGGTTGCCCGCGCTGGACGCCGGGAACGCGCCGCCCAGCACCACCTGCACCAGGTTGGCGGGCGGGTCGCGTTGCACCGCGCGGTTGCCGGCCAGCGACACGTAGGCGCGCAGCTCGCCGCGGCCGTCGTCGCCATGGCAGCGCGTGCAATGCGTGTCGTAGACCTTGGCGCCGCGCTCGAACACCGCCGGCGTCGGGCCCTCGGCCGGGGCCGGCGCGGCGGTCAGGGCCAGGAGCGGGGCGTTCTTCGACACCTGCGCGGCGAGCCCGGCCCACTCCAGGTGGGCGAAGGCCATGAGCTTCTTCGGCGCGCCCGAGGTCGCGGTGCGGAAGGTCGACGACGCGGCCAGGCTCCCCTTCTCGGCCGTGGCCGCGAGGGACAGGGCCATGGCCGCCTCGGAGGTGGCGAAGGTCAGCCAGCCGCCCTGGATCGCGAAGCAGGGGGTGAAGCCCTCACCGAGCATGCCGCTCGTCTGGGCCCGCTCGCGCTTGGGGAAG
>DAORHX010000534.1:0-2888 GCA_035438245.1 Rubrivivax sp. | reverse complement strand
TATCCGCCGCTGGCGGCCGCAGGCACGGCCACCGTACAGGGCCGTGCCAGCGTGCGGCGCGTGATGCGCACGCTGGCGCTGCTGGCGCTGCCGCTGGTGCTGGCGCTGTGGCTGGCGGCGCCGGCCGCGTTTGCCGCCGCCTTCGGCGAGGCGTGGCGCGAAGCCGGCGAACTGTCGCGCGCGCTGGCGCTGTACGTCGGCGTGCATTTCGTCGCTTCGCCGCTGTCGGTGGCGACGATGGCGTGGGGCGCGCAGGCCTGGGCGTTGAAGCTGTCGCTGGTCGGCCAGGCGCTGTTCGTCGCGGCGCTCGCCGCCGGGCTGGCCTGGGGCGGGCTGAATGCCGCCGGCTGGGCGGTGTCGGCGGTGATGGCGCTGTATTTCGGCTGGTTCTTCTGGAAGCTGGCGACCTGGGAGGTGGCGGCGTGATGCTGCGGGCCACCGTCAACCGCCTGCGCCGGCGTGTCGCACGGCTGCTGCTGTTCCGCATGCTGTTCGGCGAGGTGTCGCAGCGACAGCGGCGGCCGCACACGCGCATCTCCGCGGCCAGCTGCATCGAACACGAGGACCGGCTGACGCTCGGCGACCATGTCTACATCGGCCCGTTCAACTTCATCGAAGCCAGCGGCGGCGTCACGCTGGAAGAGGGCGTGCAGATCACCAGCCACGTGACGCTCGCCACGCACAGCTCGCACCGCGCGATGCGGCTGCTCGGCCGCGCCTACGTCGCGTGGCCTGGCGAGCGCCCGGGCTGGGTGGCGGGGCCGATCCACGTCGGCGCCTACAGCTTCATCGGCCCGCAGGTGCTGATCGAGGCCGGCACGCGGCTGGGCCGCGGCACGCTGGTGCGCGCCGGCAGCATCGTGCGCGGGCAGTTCCCCGATTTCGCGGTGCTCGACGGGCGCCCGGCGCGCGTGGTCGGCGATGCGCGCGAGCGCGACGAAGCCTGGCTGCAGCGCCATCCCGAGCTGCGCGTGCACTACGACGCATGGGCCGGGCGCCTGCCGCCATGAACCTGCCGGGCCGCCCCGAGGGCGAATTGCGCGGGCGCCCGCAGGCAGCCCGATGAGGCCGATGCGGCTGGTGCTCTGGGGCGACGGCGAGAGCCCGCATCTGCTGAAGTGGGCGCGCGCGCTGGCGCCGCAGCTCGATCTGTGGGCCGCGTCCAGCCGGGGCTTCCTGCCCGGCTTCGATGCGCTGCTGCCGGCCGAGCGGCGACTGGCGCTGGGCACCCACCCGAAGCCCGCAGGGGGCAATGTGGCATTGCTGCGCAAGCTGCCGCGCTTTGCCGGCTGGCTGCGCCGCGTGCGGCCGGACTGGGTGCATGCGCACTACCTGAGCTCGCACGGCACGCTGGCCTGGCTGGCGAGCCGCCTGTTCGGCGCGCCGGGGGCGCTCATCGGCTCGGCGTGGGGCTCGGACGTGCTGCTCACGCCGCAGCGCAGCGCACTGCAGCGCCGGCTGCTCGGCCGCGTGCTGCGTGCGTGCGTGCTGTGCACCAGCGACTCGCGGCACATGGCCGAACGCATGCACGAGCTCGGCGCCGGCGAGCTGATGTGCTTCCCGTTCGGCCTGGAGACGCTGCCGCCGCTGCCCGTGGCCAAGGACGATGCGCTGTTCTATGCCAACCGCGGCCTGGAGCCGATCTATGCGCCGCAGCGTGTCATCGGGGTGTTCGCCGCGATCGCCGCGCGCTCGCCGCAGGCGCAGCTGGTGGTGGCCAACGACGGCTCGCTGCGCGGCGCGCTGCAGGCCCAGGTGCGGCAGCTGGGCCTGCACGACCGTGTGCACTTCGTCGGCCACCTCGACGCCGCAGCGCAGCAGCGGCACTATGCGCGCGCGCGCTGGTACCTCAGCCTGCCGCGCAGCGATTCGGTGTCGGTGTCGGTGCTCGAAGCGATGGCCCACGGTTGTGTGCCGCTGCTGTCGGACCTGCCGGCCAACCGCGAGCTGGTGACCAGCGGCGACAACGGGCTGATCCTGGCGGATGGCGATGTTCCCGCGGCCGCCGCGCTGCAGGCGCTGCGCGCGCGCGGCGCGTCGATCGCCCGTGCCAACCACGACTGGGTGCGCGAGCATGCGATGTTCGGCCCCTGCGTCGGGCAGTTCGTCGCCCGGCTGCACGAACTGCGCCCGGCATGAACATCCTGCTGCTGAACCACTACGCCGGCACGCCGGCGCTGGGCATGGAGTTCCGGCCGTACTACCTGGCGCGCGAATGGCTGCGGCTGGGCCAGCGCGTGCAGATCGTCGCCGCCGACTTCTCGCACGTGCGCGCCCGCCAGCCCCAGCCCGGCGACGAAGTCATCGACGGCATCGCCTACCGCTGGCTGCCCACGCCGCGCTACCGCGGCAACGGCCTCGGCCGGGTGCGCAACATCGGGGCCTTCCTGCGCGGCGTGTGGCGCCAGACGCCGCGGCTGCAAGCCGAGTTCCGCCCCGACGTGGTCATCGCCTCCAGCACCTACCCGATGGACATCTGGGTGGCGCGCCGCATCGCGCGAGGCTGCGGCGCCAGGCTGGTGTACGAGGTGCACGACCTGTGGCCGCTGTCGCCGATCGAGCTGTCGGGCATGTCGCCGCGGCACCCGTTCATCCGCCTGGTGCAGGCGGCCGAGGACGCCGCCTACCGCGACGCCGACGTGGTGGTGTCGATGCTGCCCAAGGTGCACCAGCACATGGCCGCGCACGGGCTGGACCTGCGCAAGCTGCACATCGTGCCCAACGGCATCGCGCTGGACGACTGGCAGGCAGCGCCGCAGCCGCTGCGCGACGACGTGGCGCGGCTGCTGGCCGAGGCGCGCGCGGCCGGGCGCATGGTGGTCGGCTACGCCGGCTCGATGGGCCTGCCCAACGCGCTGGACGCGCTGCTCGACGCCGCGGCGCTGCTG
>DAORHX010000533.1:0-2890 GCA_035438245.1 Rubrivivax sp. | reverse complement strand
CCTCGGGGCCGACGTCGTTGCGCATCGCCGCCCAGCCCAGCACCGGCGGCATCGCACCCGAGGCGCCGCCGATGACGATGTTCTGCGGCGTCAGCGGCTTGAGCACCAGCGTGTAGATGACCGCATAGCCGACGAAGGTGGCGAAGGTCAGCCACATCGTCAGCGGGTTGACCCACAGGTACAGCACCGCGCTGCCGAGCGCGCACAGCAGCGTCGAGAACAGCAGCGTCTGCGCGGGGGTCAACTCGCCCTTGGCGGTGGGCCGCCAGGCGGTGCGCGCCATCTTCGCGTCGATGTGCTGCTCGACCAGGCAGTTGAACGCGGCGGCGGCACCGGCGACCAGCCAAATGCCGAGCGTGGCCGCGCCGGCCAGCCTGAGGTCGGGCCAGCCGGGCTCGGCCAGCAGCATGCCGATCAACGCGCAGAAGACGATCAACTGCACGACGCGCGGTTTGGTCAGCGCGTAGTACTGGGCCCAGCGGCTGGCGCCGGGGGCCGGCGTGGCGAGGGTCTGCGACATCGTCAGCGGCAATTCTAGGAGGCCGGCTTCAGCCATGCCGCGCGCGCCAGCAGCGAGCTGAGCAGCGCCACCAGCACGGCCGCGCCCGCGGTGTGCGCCAGGGCCGCCACCAGCGGCCAGCCGAGCACGATGTTCGACAGCCCGGAGGCGATCTGCCACAGCGTCAGCCCGACCAGCAGCCACGCGGCGCGGTGCTGCGCCAGGCGGAACCACAGCCTGTGCGCCAGCGCCAGCAGCGCCGCCGCCGCCAGCAGCGCGAACACGCGGTGTGCCATGTGGATCGCCACCAGCGCCTCGAACGGCAGGTAGCTGCCGTCGCCGGCCTTGCCCAGGTCGCGCTGCAGCGTGAAGCCGTGGCCGAAATCCATCGGCGGCCACCAGGCGCCGTTGCATTGCGGGAAGCCGCTGCAGGCCAGCACCGCGTAGTTGCTGCTGACCCAGGCGCCGAGCGCGATCTGCAGCACGAGCAGCACGAACGCCGCGGCCAGCAGCCACCGCACCCGCGCCGGCCAGCGCAGCGCGCGGCCGCGCAGCGCCTCGTGCTGCATCATCAGCAGCGCGAGCAGCGCCATGCCGCCGAGCAGGTGCAGCGTGACGATCGCCGGGTTCAGCTTCCAGGTCACGGTCAGCATGCCGAACAGCCCCTGCACGATGACCCAGACCAGCGTGGCGGTCGGCCACCACGGCGACAGCGGCAGCCGCCGGCGCCACCACCAGCTGGCCAGCGTCAGCACGACGATCAGCGCGCCGACGGTCATCGCCAGGTAGCGGTGGATCATCTCGATCCAGGCCTTGCCGAAGGTCACCGGGCCGGTGGGCAACGCGGTCTGCGCGGCGTCGATGTCGGTGGCCGCGCCGAAAGGGCTGGCGTGGCCGTAGCAGCCGGGCCAGTCGGGGCAGCCGAGGCCCGAATCGCTGAGCCGCGTGAACGAGCCGAAGACGATCAGGTCGAAGGTCAGGAACATGACCAGTGCGGTCAGCGCCGCCAGCTGCGCGGGCACGCCGGCACCACGCTGGCGCAGCCACACCCAGCCCAGCGGCAGCAGTGCGATCGTGCCGGCCAGCAGCAGCAGGCGAAGTGCCGGTGCGAAGTCCATCGTCAGCGCCCCGCCCTGTCCCATCCGGCCGAAGCGCGCAGCAGCCGCTCCAGATCGCGCTTGGCACGCGATGGATCGGGGTCGGCCGGCAGTCGCATCATCCATTCGCCCATCGGGTCGACCAGGTACAGGTGCTGCTCCA
The DNA here is from genome assembly GCA_035438245.1 of Rubrivivax sp. GTDB lineage: Bacteria > Pseudomonadota > Gammaproteobacteria > Burkholderiales > Burkholderiaceae_C > Rubrivivax. The sequence continues at coordinate 1,131 of DAORHX010000533.1, read as the reverse complement.
GGGCATGGCCGTCCTGCGGCTGCAGCCAGGCGGCCAGCGCGGCGCGCGGCACGCGCAGCACCTGCAGGCTGGGCTCGTCGCGCAGCCCCGCGCGCAGCGCCGGCGCCAGTTCGGCATCGTCGGTCACGAGCCAGACCTTGTCGATACGGTCGCGCTCGCGGCCGAGCATCTCGCGCAGCTGGCGCTGCAGGTACAGCCGCTGCTGGCAATCGGCGGCGCACGTCGAGGGGCCGAGCACGAGCAGCAGCCACTGGCCGTGCAGCGCCGCAGCGTCGATCGGCTGTGCGTCGAGCGTGCGCAGCGGCAGCGCCGGCAGGCTGCGCGTCGGCTCGATCAGCGTGCCGTAGTTGGTGCGGGCCTGGGGCCGCAGCACGAAGTAGCTGAAGTACGACACCAGCACCGGCAGCGCGCACACCAGCAGCACCAGCAGCATCTTGATGCGGCCCCGGCGGGTGCGCTGCGCATCGTTCGCCATGTCGGGCGCCGGCAGCGAGTGCACGGTGAGCGCCAGGCCTTCAGCGCGAGGCACGGCGGCGCGGACGGATGAGTTGGAACCAGACATAAAGACCCGTGATCAGCGCGCTCAGCGCAAACCATTGCGCCGCGTAGCCATGATGCTTGGAGACATCGGCAGCCGCCGGCGTCCATTGCCGCTGCAGCCCTTCGGCGTCGCTGCCCAGCTGGACCACGGCCAGCGGCCGCAGCGACAGCCCGGTTTCGCGCGCGAAATCGGCGACATCGAGATTTTGCCGGATCGTGCCGGAGGCGGCGCTGTCGAACTCGTACAGCCTGCCCAGGCCCGAGGCGATGCGCCCTTCGATCTGCACGACGCCCGGCGTCGTCTGCACCGGCGCCAGCCGGTCGCGCTGCAGCGAGTTGCGCGGCAGCCATCCGCGCTGCACCAGCACGGCGTCGCCGGGCGCGATGAGCAGCGGCGTCACCAGGAAGAAGCCCGGACGGCCCTGCATCTGCCGGTTGTCGAGATAGATGCTGTGCGCATCGAGCCAGCGGCCTTCGAGGCGCACACGGCGGTGCAGCTGCGGCGGCAGCGCGTCGGCGCTGCGCGCCAGTGCGGCCGCGTCCAGCGCGGGCAGTGCGTCGGTGGCCCGCAGCGCGTCGTGCAGCGCGGTC
>DAORHX010000532.1:0-2891 GCA_035438245.1 Rubrivivax sp. | reverse complement strand
GCCCGGCCGGCGGCGGCAGGCCGTGGCGGGCATGGTCCCAGCCGATGTCGAAGCCGACCTGCGGGTCGGCGGGCGGGGCCGCGGGGTCGCGAAGCGTCTGTGCCATGGTGCTCTCCGGTCGAAGGCGCCGGGCCCCTCGCCCGCCGCATGCCGGCCAGTGTCCCGCGCCACAGGCTCATGGCGTGAGCCTGTGAACTATGATCCGCGGCCATGGACCGCACCGAACGCTTCTACAAGATCGAACTGCTGATCCGCAACCGCGGCCGGGTCAGCTTCGAGGCGCTGCGCAGCGAGCTCGAGGTATCGCGCGCGACGCTGAAGCGCGATCTGCAATACCTGCGCGAGCGCCTGGACGCGCCGATCGTCTACGACCGCCTGGACAACGCCTACCGCTTCGGCGGCGATGCGACGCGCGGCCGCTCGCACCAGCTGCCGGGTCTGTGGTTCAGCGACCGCGAGATCCACGCGCTGCTGACGATGCACCAGCTGATCCAGGGGCTGGAGGCCGAGGGCGTGCTCGGCCGCCATCTGCAGCCGCTGCTGGACAAGCTGCACGGCATGCTCGGCGCCGACGACGTGGCCGCGCGCGAGCTGATGCAGCGTGTGCACATCGTGGCCGCGGCGCGCCGGCCGGTGAATGCACGCTACTTCGAGTCGATCGGCAGCGCGCTGCTCGAACGCCGCCGTGTCGAGCTGCTGTACTTCACGCGCGGGCGCGGCAGCGAGAGCCGGCGCGTCGTGTCGCCGCAGCGGCTGACACACTACCGCAGCACCTGGTACCTGGACGCCTGGTGCCACCGCAGCGACGGGCTGCGCCGCTTCGCGCTGGACGCGGTGCGCGAGGCGACGGTGCTGCCGCAGCAGCGGGCGAAAGAGGTCGCGCTGTCCACGGTGAAGGCCGAACTCGACGCCGGCTACGGCGTGTTCTCCGGCCGCCGGCTGAAATGGGCCGTGCTGCGTTTCAGCGCCGAGGCCGCGCAATGGGTGGCCACCGAACAATGGCACCCGCGGCAGCAGGCGCGCAGGCTGGCCGACGGCAGCCTGCAGCTGCGCCTGCCCTATGCGGACGGTACCGAGCTGAGCATGGACATCCTGCGCCACGGCGACCAGGTGCAGGTGCTGTCGCCGCCGGATCTGGCCGCGCAGGTGGCCGGGCGGCTGCAACGCGCCGCGGCGCAATACGCCAGCGCGGCCTGACGGCGCTCAGCAGTGCAGCCGGTGCTGCTCGCGCCGGATCAGCCGCCGCGCCATGCCCAGCGCATAACTCAGCGCCGCGTGCGGGCACGGCCAGCGGTGGCCGCAGGCCAGGCAGTCGTCGCGATAGGCCTCGCGCGGCGCGCCGTCGGTGCCGCGCACGCGGTTGACCACCAGCGCGGCGATGTAGCCGGCGCCGCGTGGGGCCTCGAGTGCACCGGCATAGATGCGGTAGTCACCCTCTGTCCGTTCGTCGAAGATCATCGCTGCGCTCCGAGAGGCGGCTGGACGCCCCGCCATGACGCGCATGATTCGCGCAATGCGGCAAAAAGGGAATCCGCAAAAAGGGGGATGCCGTCAGTGGCCCAGCCAGTGGTCGGCGAACGCAGCCAGGTCCTGATGCACCGATCGCGCCAGCCTGAGTTCGTCGCCGACGTTGGGGCTGCCGTTCGCCGCGCGCAGGATCAGCGCGGTGTGCACTTCGGTGGGCATGCCGCGCATGTAGGCGATGTAGTCGTCGACGAAGGCCACCGGGCGCAACGCGGCGATCGCATCGGCCTTCGGGCTGCGCTCGCCCTCGGCATGCCCGGTGGCGACGACGCGGCGGATCGGGAAGCCCAGTGCCTTCAGGTTGCGCACGCGCGCCTGGCGGAAGCGCTCGTCCAGCGCGGTCACGCACACCAGCTCGTAGCCGGCGTCGTGCAGCCGGTGGCAGGCCTCGACCGCGCCGGCGATCGCCGGCAGGCTCTCCCACAGCTCGGGCCGATCGAACTGCGCGCGCAGCAGCAGCCGCTGCTCGGCGTCGACGCTGCCGACGTCCCAGCGGTCCATCGGCCAGTAGGCCTGGGGGTCGCGCTCGGCCGGCACGATGCCGAAGGCCTGCTGCCAGGCGCGCGCATAGCCGATGTGCAGATCGACGAGCACGCCGTCGGCGTCCAGAGCGAGGATGGGGCGGGTCATGGCGGAACTGTATAGGCAGCGCCCGCACGGGGCGACGCCCCAGCAGCATCGCACGCGGCAGGTATTGCGCAGCTGACGACGGCCGCGGATACTGGGCCACGCCCCGCGCCCGCCCGGCGCGGACATCGAAAGGAGCCCTCGATGAACACCCGATCGATGCTGATGTGCATGGCCTTGCTCGCCGCGGCCTGCAGCACCCCTGCGCAGGAGCAGGCCGAGTCTGCTGATTTCGGTGCCGGCCCGTCGACCGCCTGCAGCGACGGCAACAACGATACGGAATGCGTCATCGAGCTGCGCGTCGAGGATGCCGACCACGGCTTGTGCCGCATCACGCTGGTCGTGCCGACGCAGGACCTGGTCACCTTCGGATCCGGGTTCAAGGACAAGTTCGTCTACTGGCGCATCACCCAACAGCCCAGCGGCAAACCCTACCGTTTCGGGCTGCACGACGGCATCAGCTTCGTCGACAACCCGCGGCCGCGCACCTTCGTCGCCCTCCAGCGTGAGGCCAAGGATCCGACGAGCTTCAGGGCGAAGAACAGGCGCAACCGCCTGACCGTCTTCAAGTACGTCATCAACATCACCAACGAGACCGCGACGGTTGCGCCGACCCGCGAGTGCTCGCTGGACCCCTGGTTCAGGAACCGCTAGCCGCGGCCCTGCCCTGCGGCGCTTCGGCGCGCGCCAGGGCCACCCCCAGCTCGGACGCGTCGCCGGCGCCGAGTTCGCCGGCGATG
>DAORHX010000531.1:0-2906 GCA_035438245.1 Rubrivivax sp. | reverse complement strand
GAGTTCATCATCAACAACAACATCGGCGTGCACCCGAAGGCGATCCTCGACTACCCGAACGTCGACACCGAGTTGAAGAAGGCGGTCGAGTCGGTGGCGCGCGGCCACGCCTCGCCGCGCGCCTTCTACGTCGACAAGCTGGCCGAGGGCATCGCCACCATCGCCGCGGCCTTCTGGCCGAAGAGCGTGATCGTGCGGCTGTCGGACTTCAAGTCCAACGAGTACCGCAAGCTGATCGGCGGCAGCCGCTACGAGCCCGACGAGGAGAACCCGATGCTGGGCTTTCGCGGCGCGTCGCGCTACGTCAGCCCGGAGTTCGCCGACGCCTTCGCCATGGAATGCGAGGCGCTGAAGCGCGTGCGCAACGACATGGGGCTGGTCAACGTCGAGATCATGGTGCCCTTCGTGCGCACGGTGCGCCAGGCGCGCAAGGTCACCGAGATGCTGGCCGAGCGCGGCCTGAAGCGCGGCCAGAACGGCTTGCGGCTGATCATGATGTGCGAGGTGCCGAGCAACGCCATCCTGGCCGACCAGTTCCTCGAGCACTTCGACGGCATGTCGATCGGCTCCAACGACCTGACGCAGCTGACGCTGGGGCTCGACCGCGATTCGGGGCTCGAGCAGCTGGCCGAGGACTTCGACGAGCGCGACCCGGCCGTGAAGTCGATGATCTCGCGCGCCATCACCGCCTGCCGCGCCACCGGCAAGTACGTCGGCATCTGCGGTCAGGGGCCCAGCGACTATCCCGACTTCGCCGACTGGCTGGCGCAGGAAGGCATCGTCTCGATGTCGTTGAACCCGGACACCGTGGTCGACACCTGGCAGCGGCTGGCGCAGCGCTGATCGTCGGCGGCCCGCGCGATGCTGACCCTGCTGAACATCGCGCAGCTGCTGCTGTACATCGCGTTGTTGGCGCTGGCCGGCCAGGGGGTGCTGTACGTGCTGGCCGGCGCGGGTCGCGAGCGCAACGTCTTCTACCGCCTGCTGCAAACCGTCGGCAGCCCATGCACGCGGCTGGTGCGCAAACTGACACCGGCGCGCATCGCCGACCGCCATGTGCCCTTGCTGGCCTTCGTGCTGCTGCTCGGCGCCTATGCCGCGGTCACTTTCGAGAAGATCGCGCTGTGCATGGCGCTGGGCATGCAAGGCTGCCGATGAGCCTGACCGACCGGTGGCTACGGGTCGAGGCGCGCATGTGGCGGCTGTTGGGCAGCGACGCGCGCGCGCTCGGCGTGCTCGAGCGCATGCTGCAGCGCCGTCCGCACGACGCCGAGGCGCTGGCCGGCCGCGCTCACCTGCATGCCCGGGCCGGCCGCCAGCGGCAGGCGCTGGTCGATTTCGATGCGCGGCTGCGCCAGCAGCCCGGCGATGCCGCAACCTGGTTCAACAAGGCCTTCGTGCTCGAACAGCTGGAACGCTGGGACGACGCGCTGGCGGCCTTCCGGCACGCCACCGAACTCGACGCCGGCATCGACCGCGCGTGGTACGGCATGGCCCTGGTGCTGATCCGGCTGCGGCGCCTCGACGAGGCCGTGGCGGCGCTGCAGCGCAATACCGAACTGCAACCGTTGAGCCCCTACGGCTGGTACCAGCTGGCGCGCGTGCAGGTCGAGCGCAGCCGACCCGACGAGGCGCTGAAGATCATCCGCCACCTGCAAGGCTTCGAGCCGAAGGTGGCGGCCCAGCTGCTGCGCGAAACCGGACTGCCGGCCCCGGGCTGAACTCATGCAGCTGTCCGACAACCTGCGGCGCTACTGGCGCAAGACCACGCGCCTCACCGCCATCCTGATGCTGGTCTGGTTCGTCGTCACCTTCGTCGTCGCGTATTTCGCGCGCGAGCTGTCGTTTCCGTTCTTCGGCTGGCCCTTCAGCTGGTGGGTGGCCGCGCAGGGGGCGCTGGTCGTCTATGTGGTGATCGTCGCGTACTACGCCTGGGCCATGAACCGGCTCGACCGCGAGCACGGGGTCGCCGAGCCCGACTGAGTGAGCCCGCGGCGCACCGCACGGGCTATAATGCGCGGTTCTTCCCTTGCCGCACCCGTTCGCGGGCGATGAACGTCGTTCATGTGCCCGCACCGACGCCTCGGGGCGGCTTCCACGACTGGAAACCACAAGGAGTATCGATGCGTCACTATGAAATCGTCCTGCTGATCCATCCGGATCAAAGCGAGCAGGTTCCCGCGATGCTTGAGCGTTACAAGACGCTGGTCGCCGCCGGCGGCGGCACCGTGCATCGGGTCGAGGACTGGGGCCGGCGCCAGCTGGCCTACATGATCCAGAAGCTGGCCAAGGCGCACTACCTGTGCCTGAACATCGAGTGCAGCAAGGAAACGCTGAGCGAGCTGGAGACGGGCTTCCGCTTCAACGACGCGGTGCTGCGGCACCTGACGGTGGCGCGCGAAGCCGCGATCACCACGCCGTCGCTGATGATGAAGAGCAGCGACAAGGAAGAGCGCCGCCAGGCGCCGCAGGGAGCCGCGGCCTGAACCGTCTGCTGCTGGCCGCAAGGCTGGTCGAGCGGCGCGCATTGCGCTACACGCCAGCCGGCTTGCCGGCTCTGGACTTCGAGCTGAAGCACGAGTCCGAGCTCAGCGAAGACGGCCAGCCGCGCAAGGTTGCGCTGCAGATCCGCGCGGTGGCCATCGGCCGCATCGCGGCGCCGGTCGCGGCGATGGACCTGGGCGATGAAGGCAGCTTCGGCGGCTTTCTCGCTGCAGCGCGCAACGGGCGCGGCCTGCTCTTCCATGTCACGGACTTCGAACCCGCATCCCATTGATCATCTGGACAGATTCACAAGGAGTTTTCTATGCCCCCGCCACGTGGTAAAGGTCGGTTCTCCAAGGACAAGCGCCCGAAGCGCAACCAGCAGTCGCTGCTGTTCCGCCGCAAGCGGTTCTGCCGCTTCA
>DAORHX010000530.1:0-2911 GCA_035438245.1 Rubrivivax sp. | reverse complement strand
CTGGATCGGCTACTTCTACATCCTGACCTTCATCATCGGCTTCGGCGCCATCGTCTTCGTGTTGACCAACCCGCAGTTCCTCGACGCCAAGGGCGGCCTGCTCGGCGGCAGCAACATGGCGGCGGTGCACCTGGCCAACGCGGTCGGCGGCAACGTCTTCCTCGGCTTCATCTCGGCGGTGGCCTTCGCGACCATCCTCGCGGTGGTGGCCGGCCTGACGCTGTCGGGCGCCTCGGCCGTGTCGCACGACCTGTACGGTACCGTCATCAAGGGCGGCAAGGCCGACAGCGCGTCCGAGCTGAAGGTCTCGCGCATCACCACGGTGTGCCTGGGCATCGTCGCGGTCATCCTCGGCATCGCCTTCGAGAAGCAGAACATCGCCTTCATGGTGTCGCTGGCCTTCGCCATCGCCGCGTCGGCCAACTTCCCGGTGCTGCTGATGAGCGTGCTGTGGAAGGGCTGCACCACCAAGGGCGCGGTCATCGGCGGCTTCCTCGGGCTGATCAGCTCGGTGGTGCTGACCGTGGTCTCGCCGGCGGTGTGGGAAGCCACGCTCGGCAACCCGAAGGGCTCGGCCTGGTTCCCGTACACCAGCCCGGCGCTGTTCTCGATGACCATCGGCTTCGTCGGCATCTGGCTGTTCTCGCTGCTGGACGGCAGCAAGCGCGCGGCGCAGGACAAGGCCGGCTTCCTGGCCCAGCAGGTGCGCAGCGAGACCGGCATCGGCGCCGCCGGCGCGTCGGGCCACTGATCGGACTGCCCCCGGTGGCGACAGCGCGCGCCACCGCGGCAAGATCGCCGGGACTGCGGGGTCACGCTCCGCGGTCCCTTTTTGTTTCCGAGCCCGCGATGACGGTTGCCTTCGATTTCGACGTTCCCCCGTTCGACACGCTGAACGCCGCGCAGCAGGCGCTGCTGCGCGCCACCGCCGGCATCGTGCGCTTCGCCGCCGACGACCCGGTGCTGACGCCGCAGATGGAGCCGACGCACGCCTACCTGCTGGTCGAAGGCCATGTGCGGCGCGAGGCCAGCGTGCTGCCCGAGGCCACCTACGGCCGCGGCACGCTGTTCGGCGCGCGCGCGCTGCTCGCCGCGCGCGCCACCAGCACATCGGTGGCGCTGGACGACGTCGTCGCCTGGCAGATTCCGAAGGCGACGCTGCAGTCGCTGCTGTCGTCCAACCCGGCCTTCTGCGCCGCGGTCTTCGCCGACATCGCACGCCGGCTGTCGAAGCAGGAGGCGCGCGGCGAGCAGCGCGAGTTCCTGTCGCTGATGATGGCGCGCGTGCGCGATGCGTACGTGCGCAAGCCGTTCTATGTCGAAGGCAGCGCCGACCTGGTGTCGGTGTGCGCGCTGATGAGCGAGGCCGGCCAGAGCAACGCGCTGGTGCGCGACGGCCAGCGCATCGGCATGTTCACCACCACCGACCTGCGCGATGCGCTGCTGCGCCGCGCCGGCGACGGCGCCCCCTACCTGCCGCCGTCGCAGGTGGCGGTGCGCGAGGTGGCGCACTTCGAGCTGATCGCGGTCGACGCCGACGGCGAGTTGTTCGAGGCGCTGCTGCTGATGCTGCGCCACCGCGTGCACCGCGTGCTGGTGCGCGACGGCGCGGCCATCGTCGGCGTGCTCAGCCAGCTCGACCTGATGAGCTTCGTGTCGAACCATTCGCACCTCATCGCGCTGCAGATCGAGCAGGCCGAGTGCGTGGCCGACCTGAAGGCCGCGGCGCTGCAGATGGACGGGCTGGTGGCGCTGCTGCACGGCGGCGGCGCCAAGGTCGAGGTCATCGCCGGCATGGTGCGCGTGCTCAACGCGCAGGTGTTCGCACGGCTGTGGTCCTTCGTCGCACCGCCCGAGCTGGTGCGCAACAGCTGCCTGCTGGTGATGGGCAGCGAGGGCCGCGGCGAACAGATCCTGAAGACCGACCAGGACAACGCGCTGCTGCTGCGCGACGGCTACGCCTGCCCGGGCCTGGCCGACATCGCTGCCGCCTTCAACGCCGCGCTGATCGAGTTCGGCTGGCCGCGCTGCCCGGGCGACATCATGCTGACCAACCCGCTGTGGTGCGCGCCGCTGGCCGAGTTCCGTCGGCACATCCGCGAATGGATCTACGGCGCCGGCAGCGACGGGCCGATGCACCTGGCGATCTTCATGGACGCTTCTGCCGTGGCCGGCGATGCCACGCTGCTGCAGCAGGCGCGCCAGTTCGTGCACGACTTCCTGCCCGACAACGATGCCTTCCTGGCGCGCTTTGCGAGCGCCGCCGACCAGTTCGAGGAGCCGGGCGGCGGCTGGTGGGCGCGGCTGACGGCGCCGCGCGGCCGCGACGAAACGCCGTTCGACCTGAAGAAGCTCGGCACCTTCCCGATCGTGCACGGCGTGCGCGCGCTGGCGCTGCAGTCGCGGCTCGCCGCGACCGGCACCGCCGAGCGGCTGCGCGCGCTGGTCGAGCTGCGCCAGCTCGACGCTGCGCTGGCGCGCGACCTGGTCGAGGCGCTGCACGTCCTGATGGGCCTGAAGCTGCGCAACAACCTGGCGCAGCGCCAGCTCGGCCAGCCGGTGAACAACCTGGTGCGCATGGCGGCGATGAGCACGCTGGAAGGCGACCGGCTGAAGGATTCGCTGGCCATCGTCAAGCGCTTCCGCCAGCTGCTGCAGCAGCACTTCAAGCTCGGCGCGCTGTAGGCGCCGCCGCACCCGCGCGCGCAGCCGGCGCGGCTCAGTCGATCGGCGTCAGCTTGGCCACGCCCAGCGCCAGCCACTTCGTGCCGTGGCGGCCGAAGTTGATCTGCGCGCGCGCGTCGGCACCGCGGCCTTCCAGCGTCAGCACCACGCCTTCGCCGAACTTGCCGTGGAACACCGACTGGCCGGTGCGCAGCCCCGCACCCGGGCCGACGCTGGCCGCTGCCGC
>DAORHX010000529.1:0-2911 GCA_035438245.1 Rubrivivax sp. | reverse complement strand
TCGCCGGCCATCTCGATCGCGGCGAACACCAGCCGCACCGCGAAGCCCAGGCTCAAGCCCACCAGCAGCTGCTGCGCGACCAGCAGGAAGGCCAGCCACGAGTCGAGCGCCGACACCGGCATCGGCGGCAGCGAGGCCTGCGCGGCCAGCGCCACCAGCGCGGCCAGCGCCACGCGCACGCGCGCCGGCACGACCCGCGTGCCCAGCAGCGGCAGCACCGACAGCAGCGCCAGCGCGCGCAGGAACGGCCACAGCAGCGGCGTGATCCAGCCCAGCAGCTGGGCTTCGCTGAAACTGATCACCGGTGCCGCGGCGGTCGGGGCATCACCCGATCGAGCCGGGGATCGACTGCAGCGTGCGCTGCAGGTACTCGACCAGCGTGCTCATCATCCACGGCCCGGCGAAGGCCAGCACCGCCACCGCCGCCACCACCTTCGGCACGAACGACAGCGTCGCTTCGCTGATCTGCGTCGCCGCCTGGAAGATGCTGACCACCAGCCCGACCACCAGCACCGTCAGCAGCACCGGCGCGCTGACCAGCAGCAGCTGCAGCAGCCCTTCCTGGCCGAGCGTGAAGACCTGTTGCGCGTTCATCGTCGATCCTTCATTGCGCGAAAGACGCCGCCAGCGAGCCGATCAGCAGGTTCCAGCCGTCGGCCAGCACGAACAGCATCAGCTTGAAGGGCAGGGCGACGAGCACCGGCGACAGCATCATCATGCCCAGGCTCATCAGCACGCTGGCGACGATCATGTCGATCACCAGGAAGGGAATGAAGATCAGGAAGCCGATCTGGAACGCGGTCTTCAGCTCGCTGGTGACGAAGGCCGGCAGCAGCACGCGCAGCGGCACGTCCTCGCCCTTGACCTCGGCCGGCAGCTTGGCCAGCTTGGCGAACAGCTGCACGTCGGCCTGGCGCGTCTGCTTCAGCATGAAGCCGCGCATCGGCTCCTCGCCGCGCCTGAGCGCCTCGTCGAAGGCGATCTGGTTGCTGGCGAACGGCTGATAGGCGCGCTCGTACAGCTGGTCGAGCGTCGGGCTCATGACGAAGAAGGTCAGGAACAGGCTCAGGCCGATGACCACCTGGTTCGGCGGCGCCGCCTGCGTGCCCAGCGCCTGGCGCAGCAGGCTGAGCACGATGACGATGCGCGTGAACGAGGTCATCATCAGCATCACCGCCGGGATGAAGCTCAGCGCGGTGAAGAACAGCAGCGTCTGCACCGGCACCGAGTAGCTCGTGCCGCCCGCGCCCTGGCCCACGAGCAGCGGCAGGTTGGCGCCGCCGGCACTCTGCGCTAAAGCCGCTGCAGGAAACGCCGATACAGCCGTCAAGGCGAGGAGCAGCCAGCCCTTACGGCGCATCGCTCGGGCCCCCGCGCGGATTCAGTTTCGCCAGCAGGCCGGCGAAGGCCGGGCCTGCCGGTGCGGCCGGTGCCGCGCCCTCGACGGGCGCCATCGTGTGCAGCGTGGTGATGCTCGAGGGCGTGACGCCCAGCACCAGCCAGCGCCGCTCGTCGCCGGAGCCCACCTCCACCGTGACGAGCCGCTGGCTCGCCGACAGCGGCAGCACCGCCACGTGCTTCATCAGCGTGCCGCCACCTGCGCCGCCGGCCGGCGTGCGCTTGAGCAGCCACAGCGCCGCCGGGATCAGCGCGAGGATCGCGACGAACCAGAGCAGCGAGCTCATCAGCGACGAATTCATCTCAGCCCTTGCTCAGGCGGCGCATGCGTTCGCTGGGCGTCACGATGTCGGTCAGGCGGATGCCGAACTTGTCGTTCACCACCACCACCTCGCCCTGCGCGATCAGGTAGCCGTTGACCAGCACGTCCATCGGCTCGCCGGCCAGCGCATCGAGCTCGACCACCGAGCCCTGCGCCAGTTGCAGGATGTGCTTGATCGGGATCTTGGTGCGCCCCAGCTCCACGGTCAGCTGCACCGGGATGTCGAGGATCATGTTGATGTCGTTGCCGGCACCGCTGGCGGCCGACGTCGGCGCGAAGTTGGCGAAGGTCGCCGGTGCCACGCTCTCGGCGGCGCCGGCCACTTCGCTCGCAACCTCGTTGCCCGACGGCTTGTCGTCGTCCAGCGCGGCGGCCCATTCGGCGGCCATGCGGTCCTCGTCGGACGCGGCGGCGGTGTGGTCAGCGGACATTCGGGTGCTCTCCCAGCCAACCGAGGCGCGAGCCGGTCAGCAGTTGATCGATCTTGATCGCGTAGTGCTTGTTCGACGTGCCGTAGTGGCAGTCGAACACCGGCACGCCGTCGACCTTGGCCTGGATCACCGGCTCGAGGTCGAGTTCGACGAAGTCGCCCGGCTTGAACGACAGCAGCTGCTCGACGGTGGCCGGCGCGCTGGCCAGCGTGGCGACCAGCTCGACCTCGGCCGACTGGATCTCGGTCTTCAGCAGCTGCACCCAGCGCCGGTCGGGCTCGCCGGCATCGCCCTGGCTGGTCGAATACAGCACGTCGCGGATCGGCTCCAGCGTCGAATACGGGAAGCACAGGTTGATCGTGCCGCTGGTGTCGCCGATCTCCAGCGTGAACGAGGTCGTCACCACCATCTCGCTGGGCGAGGCGATGTTGGCGAACTGCGGCTGCATCTCCGAGCGCTGGTACTCCATTTCCAGCGGGTACACGCCGACCCAGGACTTGCGGTACTCGGCCATGATCGTCTGCAGCAGCCGCAGGATCACGCGCTGCTCGGTCGGCGAGAACTCGCGGCCCTCGATGCGCGTGTGGTACTTGCCGGCGCCGCCGAACAGCGCGTCGATGACCGCGAACACCAGGTTCGGGTCGCAGACGATCAGCGCCGAGCCGCGCAGCGGCTTGACGCTGACGATGTTGAAGTTGGTCGGCACCACGATCTCGCGCAGGAAGGCGCTGTACTTCTGCACCTTGATGCCGCCGATGGC
>DAORHX010000528.1:0-2912 GCA_035438245.1 Rubrivivax sp. | reverse complement strand
ACAGAATTACGGGAATGTCTTTTCGTTTGCCCTAACTGCAGCTTTCATCATCGTATCAACAGCAGTGAATATTACGAGATATTGTTTGATACCAATGAATTTACCAAGCTATTTGAAAAGATACGCAGTAAAGATTTCCTGGAATTTACCAACTTATTGGCCGCCGCGCTGAGATGGCAATCAGGCCTGGCCGTCACGCAGCGTGGGGGCGCCTTCGATGTGCGCCCGCGCTGGGACCTGGCGCAGGCCTGAAGCCGCGCTGTCGACGGGTCAGTCGACGCTGAGCTGCGCGCTCGCCGGGGCGCCGCGCTTGGCCAGCGTCAGCGTCAGCACGCCGTTCTCCAGCTTGGCGCCGGATTCGCCCTGGTCGATGTCCACGGCCACGGTGAAGCTGCGCGCATAGCTGGACACCGAGCGCTCACGGTAGACGACGCGGTCGCCTTCCTTCTTCTCTTCGTCCTTGCGCGTCTGGGCTTCGACGCTGATGCGGCGGCCGTCGATCGAGACCTTGACGTCCTCCTTCGCCACGCCCGGCAGGTCGAGCTTGACGGTGTAGCTGCGGTCGGATTCGGCCACGTCCAGCGCGGGGCTGCGCGTGTGGTTGCCGTTGCCTTGCGCGGCGGGGGCGAAGAAGCGTTCGAAGCTGTCGTCGAACAGGCGGTCGAAGCTGCGTGCCAGTTCGGATGCGTTGCGGGTCATGGGTACGAGAAACATGAGGCCTCCTTAGAATCGCCAGCGGCTGTCGGCAAACCAGCGCCGACCGCCATGACCGACAGATAGGCCCAGCGCCTTCCATTTTCAAGAGCCGGCGCGGTTGCGCTGCGTCAAGACCCCATGCGCCCCACCATCGCCTCGCTGCCCGCGTCCAAGATCCGCGAAGTCGCCAATGCCGGCCTCGGCCGCGACGACGTGCTCGCCTTCTGGTTCGGTGAGAGCGACGAGGTCACGCCCGAGGCCGTGCGTGAAGCGGCCGCACGTTCGCTGCGCGACGGCGAGACCTTCTATGCGCACAACCTCGGCCTGGGCGAACTGCGCGAAGGGCTGGCGGCGTACGTCTCGGCGCTGCACGGCGCGGTGGACGCGGGGCGCATCGCCGTCACCTCGTCGGGCGTGAACGCGCTGATGCTGGCGATGCAGTTGCTGGCCGATCCGGGTGACGAAGTCGTGGCGGTTGTGCCGCTGTGGCCCAACCTGACCGCGCAGGCGCAGATCGTCGGCGCGCGCGTGCGCCGCCTGGCGCTGCGGCCGCAGCAGGGCCAGTGGCAGCTCGACCTGGACGAGCTGCGCGCGGCGGTGACGCCGGTGACAAGGGTGCTGCTGCTGAACGCGCCGAACAACCCCACCGGCTGGACGCTGACGCGCGAGCAGCAGCAGGCCATCCTCGAGCATTGCCGCCGCACCGGCACCTGGATCGTCGCCGACGAGGTCTACGAACGGCTGTACTTCGCCGCAGGCGAACGCGCGGCGCCGTCCTTCCTGGACCTCGCCGGCGACGACGACCGGCTGGTGGTCGCTCACAGCTTCTCGAAGAGCTTCCTGATGACCGGCTGGCGGCTGGGCTGGCTGGTGCTGCCGCGCGGCCATCTGGAAGCGATCGGCAAGCTGATCGAGTTCAACACCTCCTGCGCGCCGGTGTTCGTGCAGCGCGGCGCGCAGGCGGCACTGCAGATCGCGCCGCAGTTCGTGCCGGCGCTGGTCGAGCGCCTGCGCGGCTGCCGCGACCGCCTGCTGCCGCAACTGGCGGCGCTGCCCGGCATCGAGGTGGCCACGCCGCCCGGCGGCATGTACGCCTTCTTCCGCGTGGCCGGGCAGGACGATTCGCTGGCCTTCGCCAAGCGGCTGGTCGAGCACCATGGCCTCGGGCTGGCGCCGGGCGCGGCCTTCGGGCCCGAGGGCGAGGGCTGGCTGCGCTGGTGCTTCGCCTCACGCGACCCGGCGCGGCTCGACGCCGGGGTGCGGCGGCTGGCCGCGGCGCTTGCCCTATAATCGCCGCTCTTCGCGCGCGGGTCCGCGCCGGGGATCAAAGCACGGTACGGGTCGGTTTCACTCGTATCCGCAAGTCGAACCGGAAACCGTCACCGCATCGCGCGCGATGAATGGCGGCTTCCACACACCAGGAAATCCCATGGCCATCGCAGGCGCCCAAGTCGCAGACATCATCAAGTCCCACGCCCGCAGCGCGTCGGACACCGGTTCCCCCGAAGTGCAGGTCGCGCTGCTCACCGCGCGCATCAACGAACTGACGCCGCACTTCAAGCAGCACCTGAAGGACCACCACGGTCGCCGCGGCCTGCTCAAGCTGGTCAACCAGCGCAAGCGGCTGCTGGCCTACCTGAAGGACAAGGACGCCGAGCGCTACACCGCGCTGATCGGCAAGCTCGGCCTGCGCAAGTAAGCAAGGGTCCGAGGGCCCGTGCGGCAGCGCCGCGCGGGCCGTGCGGAGCAGGCAAGGCATTGAACGCTGCTGTGTCATTCCACCGGCGCCAGGTTCCTGGCTTCACTGGAATGGCATGCCGCCGATCGCAGCCCGCTCCTGGTCCAGGCACCACCGACAAGCGTGCCGCAACCGCAAGGAGATGACATGAGCATGTTCAACAAGGTCACGAAGACCTTCCAGTGGGGCCCGCACAGCGTGACGCTGGAAACCGGCGAGATCGCCCGCCAGTCCAGCGGCGCCGTCGTCGTCGACATCGAAGGCACGGTGGTGCTGGCCACCGTCGTCGCCAGCAAATCGGCCAAGCCCGGCCAGGACTTCTTCCCGCTGACCGTGGACTACACCGAGAAGACCTACGCCGCCGGCAAGATCCCGGGCAGCTTCTTCAAGCGTGAGGGCCGCCCGAGCGAGCTCGAGATCCTCACCTGCCGCCTGATCGACCGGCCGATCCGCCCGCTGTTCCCCGAAGGCTTCTACA
>DAORHX010000527.1:0-2912 GCA_035438245.1 Rubrivivax sp. | reverse complement strand
GGCCGGCGCACAGCGCCTTCGTGCACCTGACCTACGTGCCGTGGATCGCCGCCGCCGGCGAGCTGAAGACCAAGCCGACGCAGCACACGGTGCAGAAGCTGCGCGAGATCGGCATCCAGCCCGACGTGCTGCTGTGCCGCGCCGACCGCGCGATTCCCGACGAGGAGCGCGAGAAGATCAGCCTGTTCACCAACGTGCAGATGCACGGCGTGATCAGCATGTGGGACGTGGACACCATCTACAAGGTGCCGCGCATGCTGCACGAGCAGGGCCTGGACGAGATGATCTGCATGAAGCTGCAGCTGCTCACCCGCCCCGCCGACCTGAAGCGCTGGGACCGGCTGGTGCACGAGGTCGAGCACCCGGCGCAGCGCTTGAGCATCGCCATGTGCGGCAAGTACACCGACCTGTCGGACAGCTACAAGTCGCTGAACGAGGCGCTGCGCCACGCCGGCATCCAGAACCATGCGCGCGTCGACATCGAGTACGTCGATTCCGAGACGCTGACCGAGGCCAACATCGACCAGCTGTCGCGCTTCGACGCGGTGCTGGTACCGGGCGGCTTCGGCAAGCGCGGCGTCGAAGGCAAGATCTGCGCGGCGCGCTATGCGCGCGAGCACCAGATCCCCTACCTCGGCATCTGCCTGGGCATGCAGGTGGCGACGATCGAGGTGGCGCGCCACCTGGCCGGGCTGAAGGACGCCAACTCCACCGAGTTCGCACCCGACACGCCGCACCCGGTGATCGCGCTGATCGACGAATGGCAGGACCGCGACGGCTCGATCCAGCGGCGCGACGCCAACTCCGACCTGGGCGGCACGATGCGCCTGGGCGCGCAAAGCTCCGACGTGCAGCGCGGCACGCTGGCGCACCAGATCTACGGCGACGTGGTCACCGAGCGCCACCGCCACCGCTACGAGGCCAACGCGCATTACCTCGACCGGCTGCGCGCGGCCGGGCTGGTGATCAGCGCGATCACGCAGAGCGACAAGCTGACCGAGATCGTCGAGCTGCCGCGCGACGTGCACCCGTGGTTCGTCGGCGTGCAGTTCCACCCCGAATTCAAGTCCACGCCCTGGGACGGGCACCCGCTGTTCAACAGCTACGTCAAGGCGGCGCTGGAGCACCAGGCGAGTGTCAAGAACAAGCTGAAGGCGGTCGCATGAAGCTGTGTGGATTCGACGTGGGCTTGAAGCAGCCCTTCTTCCTGATCGCCGGCCCCTGCGTGGTCGAGAGCGAGGCGCTGCAGACCGAGGTCGCCGGGCGGCTGAAGGAGATGACCACCGAACTCGGCATCCCTTTCATCTTCAAGAGCAGCTACGACAAGGCCAACCGCTCCAGCGGTACCAGCTTCCGCGGGCCGGGCATGGACAAGGGGCTGCAGATCCTGGCCCAGGTCAAGCGCGAGCTGGCGGTGCCGGTGCTGACCGACGTGCACAGCGAAGCCGAAATCCCCGCGGTGGCGGGCGTGGTCGACGTGCTGCAGACCCCGGCCTTCCTGTGCCGGCAGACCGACTTCATCCGCGCGGTGGCGCAGTCGGGCAAGCCGGCGAACATCAAGAAGGGCCAGTTCCTCAGCCCGCACGACATGAAGAACGTGATCGACAAGGCCCGCGCCGCGGCGCGCGAGAAGGGCCTGGCCGAAGACAACTTCATGGCCTGCGAACGCGGCGTCAGCTTCGGCTACAACAACCTGGTCTCCGACATGCGCAGCCTGGCGATCATGCGCGAGACCGGCGCGCCGGTGGTCTACGACGCCACGCATTCGGTGCAGCTGCCCGGCGGCCAAGGCACCAGCAGCGGCGGCCAGCGCGAGTTCGTGCCGGTGCTGGCGCGCGCGGCGGTGGCGGTGGGCATCGCCGGCCTGTTCATGGAGACCCACCCCGACCCGGCCAAGGCGCTTTCCGACGGGCCGAACGCGGTGCCGCTGAAGCACATGCGCGCATTGCTCGAACAGCTGCTGGCGCTGGACCGCGTGGTCAAGGCGCAGCCGCTGCTCGAAAACGACTTCAGTTGCTGAAGCCACGCCATGCCTGCCGCGTACCTGATCGTCGAATCGAACATCAGCGACCCCGAACAATTCAAGGCCTACATGGCGGCGGCGCCGGCCGTGGTCAAGCAGTTCGCTGGCGAGTACCTGGTGCGCGGCGGCCGCACGGCGGTGCTCGAAGGCGACTGGGCGCCGCCGCGGCTGACGCTGCTGCGCTACCCCAGCTTCGAGGCCGCGCAGCGCATGTACGACAGCCCGGCCTACCGCGCGGCGCGCGAGCTGCGTGCCGGCGCCACGGCCTGCTTCAACATGGTGCTGGTCGAAGGCGTCGACGCCCAGCCCGACTGAAACCCCAATCCGAAACTGCCACAAGGACATTCATGAGCGCCATCGTCGACATCGTCGGCCGAGAGATCCTCGACAGCCGCGGCAACCCCACCGTCGAATGCGACGTGCTGCTGGAAAGCGGCACGATGGGCCGCGCGGCGGTGCCGTCGGGTGCCTCCACCGGCTCGCGCGAGGCCATCGAGCTGCGCGACGGCGACAAGAGCCGCTACCTGGGCAAGGGCGTGCTCAAGGCGGTCGAGCACATCAACACCGAGATCAGCGAGGCCGTGCTCGGCCTTGACGCCAGCGAGCAGGCCTTCCTGGACAAGACGCTGCTCGACCTGGACGGCAGCGACAACAAGAGCCGCCTCGGCGCCAACGCCACGCTGGCGGTGAGCATGGCCGTCGCGCGCGCCGCGGCCGAGGAAAGCGGGCTGCCGCTGTACCGCTACTTCGGCGGCATGGGCGGGCTGATGCTGCCGGTGCCGATGATGAACGTCATCAACGGCGGCGCGCACGCCAACAACAACCTCGACCTGCAGGAGCTGATGATCATCCCCGTGGGTGCGCCGAGCTTCCGCGAGGCGGTGCGCTA
>DAORHX010000526.1:0-2924 GCA_035438245.1 Rubrivivax sp. | reverse complement strand
ATGTGATGTAACCAACCGTGTCGCCCTCCCGCACCGCGACATCGCCGCCGCCGCCGGCCGTGCTGGTGACCGCGCCGTTGGGCGACCGCTGGGCCGCGGCAGTAGCCCGCCTGGTGGCCGGCGGCGCCGTGGCGGCGCTGGTGCGCGAGCTGGCACAGCAGGCCGGTCTGGAGCGCATCGGCGGCGGCACGCAGCCGCCGACCTGGCATCTGCAGGTCGAGCGCGACTCGCTGCGCACCGACGCGCTGCGCGACAAGCTGTGCCAGGCGCTGGTCGCGGCGCTCGGCGAGCCGCTGCAGCTGCAGCTGCACGACGACGTGCCGCAGGACTCGCCGTCGCGGCGCGATGCGGCCGAGCGCGAGCGCCGGCAGCGGCAGGCCGAGGCATCGATCACCAGCGATCCGCTGGTGCAGGACCTGATGTCGCAGTTCAAGGGCGCGCGCATCGTGCCCGGCTCGATCAAACCGCTTTGAACCCCGGAGGTGACCGCCATGATGAAGAACCAGCTTGCCGGCCTGATGAAGCAGGCGCAGGCCATGCAGGAGAACATGAAGCGCGCGCAGGACGAACTGGCGGCGATCGAGGTCGAGGGCCAGTCCGGTGCCGGCCTGGTCAAGGTGCAGATGACCTGCAAGCACGACGTGCGGCGCGTGGCCATCGACCCGAGCCTGCTCGGCGACGACAAGGACATGCTCGAGGACCTGGTGGCGGCCGCCTTCAACGATGCGGTGCGCCGCGCCGAAGCCGTCACGCAGGAAAAGATGGGGCGCCTGACGGCCGGCATGCCGCTGCCGCCGGGCATGAAGCTGCCGTTCTGACCCGGGCATGGCCGAGGCCAGCCTCGACGCACTGATCGACGCGTTGCGCCGCCTGCCCGGCGTCGGTCAGAAGTCGGCGCAGCGCATGGCCTACCACCTGCTGCAGAACGATCGCGGCGGTGCCAGCCGCCTGGCGCTGGCGCTGCAGCAGGCGCTGGCGCAGATGCAGCACTGCGAGCGCTGCCATACCTTCACCGAGCATCGCATCTGTGCGACCTGCGAGGACGGCACGCGTGATGCACGGCTGCTGTGCGTGGTCGAGACCCCTGCCGACCAGGCGGCGCTCGAGCGCAGCGGCAGCTACCGCGGGCTGTACTTCGTGCTGATGGGTCGCCTCAGCCCGCTCGACGGCGTGGGCATTGGCGACATCGGTGCGGCGCAGCTGCTCGAGCGTGCCGCCGATGGCCGCGTCGAGGAGGTCATCCTGGCCACCGGCTTCAGTGCCGAGGGCGAAGCGACAGCCCATGCGCTCGGCGAGGCGCTGCGCTCGCGCGGCCTGAAGGTGACCCGGCTGGCGCGCGGCGTGCCCGCGGGCAGTGAACTCGAGTATGTCGACTTGGGCACCATCGCCCACGCGGTGGTCGACCGGCGCTGACGCGCGCCTGGAACAGCGCTAGAGCTTGGCCTCGGCGCGCGTCGCCGCCACCTTGGGGGTGGGTTTCGCTGCCGCCTTGCCGGCAGCGACCTTGGGTGTCGCGGTCTTCGATGCCACGGCCTTCGACCTTGCGGTCTTCGCCGACCTATCGGACGAGGCCGCGACGGCCGTGCGCTTGCCGGCGCGTGCCGGCGCCGCGGGCTGCATGACGACGATCGTCTGGCCCGGCTTGAAGCGTGCATCGCTGCGCACGCCGTTCCACTGCGCCACCTGGTCGGCGCTGACGCGGTAGCGCTTGGCGACGGCGGCGACCGAGTCGCCGCTCTTGCCGGCCTTGAAGGCGACACGGCGCCCCGGCGCGCGTTCGGGCGCGAGCAGCAGGCTGGCGTTGTCGGCGATCTGTTCGGACACGTCGGCCGATCGGTGCGGGCTGCGCGGCACCAGCAGCGTCGATCCCGCCTTGACCAGCATGCGCGGCGGGATGCGGTTCACCGCGCGCAGCTGTTCCTCGCTCATGCCGACCTGCCGTGCCGCGTCGGCCGGCTTCAGCGTCGCCGGTGCCACCCAGGCGGTCCACGTGGCCAGCGGCGCGCGGTGCGAGCGCAGGTTGCGCACGAACAGCGTCGCGTTGTCGTACGGCAGCAGCACCTGCGGCGTGCCGGCCGCCAGGATCACCGGCTTGTTCATCTGCGGGTTCAGCGCCTGGAACTCGTCGAGCGAGATGCCGGCGAGCCGCACCGCGACATCGACGTCGATGTCGCTGGTGATCGGCACGGTCAGGAAGTACGGGTGGTTCTGCAGCGGCGGCAGCGTGATCGCGAAGGCCTGCGGCTGCAGCACGATGTTCTTCACCGCCTGCAGCTTCGGCACGTAGTTGCGCGTCTCGTCCGGCATGCGCAGGCTCTCGTAGTTGGCGCTCAGGCCGGCCTTCAGGTTGCGGTCGACCGCGCGCTGCACGTTGCCCTGGCCCCAGTTGTAGGCCGCCAGCGCCAGCTGCCAGTCGTTGAACTGGCCGTACAGCATCTGCAGGTAGTCCAGCGCCGCGCGCGTCGACGCGAGCACGTCACGCCGGTCGTCGCGGAACAGGTTCTGCTTCAGGTCGAAGTCGCGGCCGGTGGCGGGCATGAACTGCCACATGCCGGACGCACGTGCCACCGACATCGCCTGCGGGTTGAATGCGCTCTCGATGAACGGCAGCAACGCCAGTTCGGTCGGCATGCCGCGCTTGTCGATCTCCTCGATCACGTAGAACAGGTAGCGGCCGCCTCGTTCGGTCATGCGCTGCACGTAGTCGGGCCGCGACGCGTACCACTGCTGCCACTTCAGCACCAGCGCATTGTCCAGGTCGGGCATCGCGAAGCCGGCACGCACGCGCACCCACAGGTCGCGGCGCGCGTTGGCGTCGTCGCTCTCGACGATCACCGAAGGCCGCAACGGGTCCAGTGCGAACAGGTAGGACTGGCCGTCGGGCTGCGCGCTGTCGGGCTGCCTGGTCGGCGCAGCGACCGGCG
>DAORHX010000525.1:0-2926 GCA_035438245.1 Rubrivivax sp. | reverse complement strand
TACGGCGTCAAGGTGATGTCGATCGGCTTCCTGGTCGAGGACGAGGCGCCGATCCGCCGGCTGCTGGTGACGGCGCTGCAGACCGCAGGCTATGCGGTGATCGAGGCGAAGACCGCGGCCGAAGGCGAGACGCTGGCCGCCAACCGCCGCATCGACCTGATGCTGATCGACCTCGGCCTGCCGGATCGCGACGGCTGCGAGCTGATCCGCGCGCTGCGCCAGTGGACGCAGCGGCCGATCCTGGTGCTGTCGGCGCGTGCAAGCGAGCAGCAGAAGGTCGATGCGCTCGACGCCGGCGCCGACGACTACCTGATCAAGCCCTTCGGCGTGGCCGAGCTGCACGCGCGGCTGCGCGTCGCGCTGCGCCATGCGTCGCGCAGCACGCTGGCCGGCGAATCGAGCCTGCGCCTGGGCGACGTGCGCATCGACCTCGCGGCCAAGACGGTGCAGCGCGGCGACGTGGCGGTGCGGCTGACGGCAACGCAGTGGCGGCTGCTCGAGGTGCTGGCGCAGCATGCCGGGCGCGTCGTCACCGCGCGCCAGCTGCTGCGCGAGGTCTGGGGCCCCGGGCATAGCGAGCAGGGCCACTACCTGCGCATCTACGTGCGCCAGTTGCGGCAGAAGCTCGAGAGGGTGCCGGCGCAGCCGGCCTACCTGCTGACCGACACGGGCATCGGTTACCGGCTGCTCGTCGACGTGCCGCAGGCGCTCGACGCCGGATAGTGGTTTTCCACGGCGGCCGGCCTTCTGTACGCGTTGTATATATCGCCATTGCTAGCGTCGCACGCCGTGTGCGGCCCCCGCCGCCGCACCGCCCACGCCCTGCCGTCATGAACAGCCTGCTGACCCTCGCGCGCCGCATCGACTGGCTGTCCGACCGCTTCGGCGACATCGCCAAATGGGCCGTGCTGGCGGCCTGCCTGATCAGTGCCGGCAACGCCACGGTGCGCTACGCGCTGAGCATCGGCTCGAACGCGATGCTCGAGATCCAGTGGTACCTGTTCGCGGGCCTGGTGATGTTCGGCGCCGCACAGGTGCTGCGCGTCAACGAGCACGTGCGCGTCGACGTGCTCTACGGCCTGTACCCGACGCGCATGAAGGTCATCGTCGACCTGCTCGGGCTGGTCTTCTTCCTGATGCCGGTGATGGGCTACATCGCCTGGCTGTCGGTGCCGTTCCTGGTGAGGATGTACGTCACCGGCGAGATGTCCAGCAACGCCGGCGGGCTGATCCGCTGGCCGGTGATGGCCACCATCCCGCTGGGCCTGGGCCTGCTGATGCTGCAGGCGGTGTCCGAGATCATCAAGCGCGTCGGCTGGCTGATGCATGTCCACGAGATGGACACGCACTACGAGAGGCCCGTGCAATGAGCTTCGGCTACTTCGCCCCGCTGATGTTCGGCGGGCTGGTGGTGACGCTGCTGATCGGCTTCCCGGTCGCGTTCTCGCTGTCGGCGCTGGGCCTGCTGTGCGGCTTCATCGCCATCGAGATGGGCATCTTCCCGGTGGCCTTCATGGGCAACCTGCCGCTGAACGTGCTCGGCATCCTGTCCAACGACCTGCTGCTGGCGATCCCGTTCTTCACGCTGATGGGCGCGATCCTCGAGAAGTGCGGCCTCGCCGAGGACCTGCTCGATTCGATGGGCCAGCTGTTCGGGCCGATGCGCGGCGGGCTCGGCTACTCGGTGATCATCGTCGGCTTCATCCTCGGCGCGATCACCGGCACCGTCGCCGGCCAGGTGATCGCGATGGCGATGATCTCGCTGCCGGTGATGATGCGCTACGGCTACGACATGCGCTATGCCACCGGCGTGCTCGCCGCGTCGGGCACGATCACGCAGCTGGTGCCGCCGTCGCTGGTGCTGGTGGTGATGGCCGACCAGCTGGGCCGCTCGGTCGGCGACATGTACAAGGGCGCGTGGGGCCCGTCGGTGCTGCAGGTGCTGATCTTCGCGCTCTACACCTTCTTGCTGACGCGGCTGCGGCCGACGCACCTGCCGGCGCTGCCGCCGCAGGCGCGCACGCTGCAAGGCTGGGCGCTGTGGGCCAAGTGCCTGCGCGGCATCATCCCGTCGGCGATCCTGATCTTCGCCGTGCTCGGCAGCATGGGCGGCATTCCCGGCATCGCCACCGCCATCGCCACGCCGACCGAGGCCGGCGCGATGGGCGCGGTCGGCGCGTTCGTGCTCGCCGCCATGCACAAGCGGCTGACCTGGCCGTTGCTGGTCGGCAGCCTGGCCGGCACGATGCGCATCACCGCGATGGTGGTGTTCATCCTGATCGGCTCGCGCGTGTTCTCGCTGGTGTTCCAGGGCGTCGACGGCGGGCTGTGGATCGAGCACCTGCTGTCGGGGTTGCCGGGCGGGCAGATCGGCTTCCTCGTCGTCGTCAACATCTTCATCTTCTTCCTCGCCTTCTTCCTCGACTTCTTCGAGATCGCGTTCATCATCCTGCCGCTGCTCGGCCCGGTGGCGGACAAGATGGGCATCGACCTGATCTGGTTCGGCGTGCTGCTGTGCGTCAACATGCAGACCAGCTTCATGCACCCGCCGTTCGGCTTCGCGCTGTTCTACCTGCGCGGCATCTCCGACACGCTGTACAAGAACGGCGCGCTGCCGGCCAAGGTGGAGTCGAAGGACATCTACATGGGCGCGATCCCGTTCGTGCTGCTGCAGCTGCTGCTGGTGGTGGTGGTCATCTTCGTGCCGCAGACGGTGACGGTCTTCCTCGACAAGCAGGCGGCGGTCGACCTGGACAAGGTGGAGATGCCCGAGACCGAACGCACCGAGCGCAGCGACGACCAGTCGGCGCTCGAGGAAATGCTGAAGGACGCCGCCAAGGCCGCGAGCGCGCCGCGATGAACGTGGGCGCCGGCCGTGGTGCAGCGCCGACGCCGGCCGGCGCGCCGCCGACTGCCGCGCTGCCCG
>DAORHX010000524.1:0-2930 GCA_035438245.1 Rubrivivax sp. | reverse complement strand
GCCGAACCGAAGCTTCGCGGCCTGCCCTGCGCCGGCTTCGCCCCGCACACACCGCCCCTACAGCGGACCGTGAAGTTCGGCTTTGCGCCGACTGCAGGCATCCGCTCTGCCGCCCGCAGCCGTGCGAGAAGGGCCGCGAAGCCGGCCCTATTCGCCCGGCCGACGCTGGCGGCTTCGGCCGACACTGCCCGCAAATCGTCGGGAGCCGTGCGCATGAACCGTTCGTTGTGGATCGCCAAGACCGGCATGGAGGGCCAGCAGTTCAAGCTGGACACGATCGCCAACAACCTGGCCAACGTGGCCACCAACGGCTACAAGCGCGGTGGCGTGGTCTTCGAGGACCTGATGTACGACAGCCTGCGCCAGGTCGGCGCGGCCAGCAGCGACCAGACGCAGCTGCCGACCGGGCTGCAGGTGGGCCTGGGCGCGCGCGTGTCGGCGGCGACGCGCAACTTCAGCCAGGGCAGCCTGCAGCAGACCGGCAACAACCTCGACATCGCCATCAAGGGCCAGGGCTTCTTCCAGATCCAGCTGCCCGACGGCAGTACCGGCTACACGCGCGA
Organism: Rubrivivax sp.; assembly: GCA_035438245.1. GTDB lineage: Bacteria > Pseudomonadota > Gammaproteobacteria > Burkholderiales > Burkholderiaceae_C > Rubrivivax. The sequence continues at coordinate 2,367 of DAORHX010000524.1, read as the reverse complement.
CGGCGCGTTCCAGCTCGACGGCAACGGCCAGGTGGTCACCGCCAACGGCCACGTGCTGCTGCCCGGCATCACCATCCCGGCCAACGCACAAAGCGTGACGCTGGCTGCCGACGGCACCGTCAACGTGATGCTGCCGACGCAGGCCGCGCCGCAGTCGGTCGGCCAGCTGCAGCTGGTCACCTTCATCAATCCGGGCGGCCTCGAGCCGCGCGGCCAGAACCTGTATGCGGAGACCGCCGCGTCGGGCAGCCCCAGCGCCGGCGCGCCCGGCACCGACGACCGCGGCGGGCTGATGCAGGGTTATGTCGAAGGCAGCAACGTCAACGTCGTCGAGGAGCTGGTGGCGATGATCGCCACCCAGCGGGCCTACGAGCTGAACTCGAAGGCGATCCAGACCACCGACCAGATGCTGGCGCGGCTGGGGCAGCTGTGATGCGCGCCGTTGTCGTGGCGATGGCCTGCGCCGCCTTGTCCGGCTGCGTGACGATGAATCCGCGCGTCGAGGTCGCCGAGCCGACCTACGTGATCCCGCCAGCGCCGCCGGCGCCGCCGGCGGTGGCCAACGGCGCGATCTTCCAGGCGGCGCAGTACCGGCCGCTGTTCGAGGACTACCGCGCGCGCCATCGCGGCGACACGCTGAACGTGCAGATCGTCGAGAAGGTGGTCGCCAGTCAGAAGTCCACCAGCTCGGTCGACAAGAGCGGCAAGGTCGACGCGTCGGTGGTGGCGCTGCCGGGCATCAACCCGAGCCGGCTGACGCGCGCCAGTGCCGAAGGCAACAGCAGCAACACCTTCGCCGGCAAGGGCGCCACCGAGAACAGCAACGACTTCTTCGGCAGCATCACCGTGGTCGTCACCGACGTGCTGCCGAACGGCCACCTGCTGATCGCCGGCGAGAAGCAGATCGGCGTCAACAGCAACGTCGACGTGCTGCGCTTCTCCGGCCAGGTCGACCCGCTGATGATCCGCGCCGGCAACACCATCCCCAGCGCGCAGATCGCCAACGTGCGTGTCGAGCACCGGGGCCGCGGCCAGCAGGCCGACGCGCAGACCATCGGCTGGCTGAGCCGCTTCTTCCTGAACATCCTTCCGATATGAACCGTCCGGCAGACCTCGACGCGCTCGGCGAACGGCTGATGCGCTGGCTCCTCGTGCTGACCGCCGTGCTCGCGAGCAGTGCGCTGTGGTGGCCGCTGCAGGCCGAGGCGGCACGCATCAAGGAGGTGTCGTCGGTGGCCGGCGTGCGCGCCAACCAGCTCAGCGGCTACGGGCTGGTGGTCGGGCTGGACGGCACCGGCGACATGACGACGCAGGCGCCGTTCACCACGCAGAGCCTGATCTCGATGCTGCAGCAGCTGGGCGTGACGATCCCGCCGGGCACCAGCCTGCAGCTGCGCAATGTCGCCGCGGTGATGGTCACCGCGAGCCTGCCGCCGTATGCGATGCCGGGGCAGGCGGTGGATGTCAACGTATCGTCGATCGGCAACGCCAAGAGCCTGCGCGGCGGCACGCTGGTGTCGACGCCGCTGAAGGGCGTCGACGGCCAGATCTACGCGCTGGCGCAGGGCAACCTGGTGATCGGCGGCGCCGGCGCGTCGGCCAACGGCTCGAAGGTGACGATCAACCAGCTGTCCAGCGGCCGCGTGCCGGCCGGCGCGACGATCGAGCGTGCGGTGCCGAACGGCGCGCTGCAGGGCGATTCGCTGCAGCTGGCGATGCACGCCAGCGACTATCACACCGCCAGCGCGGTGGCCGCGGCCATCAACCACGCCAAGGGCGCGGGCACCGCGGTCGCGGTCGATGCGCGCATGGTGCGCGTGGTGATGCCGGCCAAAGCGGAGCGTCGTGTCGCGTTCCTCGCCGACATCGAGAACCTGCAGGTGCAGCTGGCCAAGCCGGCGGCCAAGGTGATCCTGAACGCGCGCACCGGCTCGGTGGTGCTCAACGAATCGGTGACGCTGGGCGCCTGCGCGGTGGCGCACGGCAACCTGTCGGTGACGATCTCGACCACGCCGAGCGTCAGCCAGCCGGGCCCGCTGGCCAACGGCCGCACCGTCGTCACCGAGCAGTCGGACATCTCGATCAGCGCCGGGTCGAAAGCCATGCTGGAGATGCCGGCCGGCGTGCGGCTGAGCGATGTCGTCAAGGCGCTGAACGCGATGGGCGCGACACCGCAGGACCTGCTGGTCATCCTGCAGGCGATGAAGAGCGCCGGTGCGCTGCTCGCCGAGATCGAAGTGATATGACCCCCATCCGAAGCGCCTTCGGCGCCCCTGCCCAGAGGGGCGCGACGCGCGGCCCGGCCAAGCCGGCTGCGCGGTGGCGGCTCGTCTGCGTCGTGCGGGCCGAGCCCGGCCTGGGCGGGGC
>DAORHX010000523.1:0-2934 GCA_035438245.1 Rubrivivax sp. | reverse complement strand
CGTGCGCGTCGGCCGGCTTGCCCAGGATGCGCGGCCCGAGCGCCACGGTGGTGTCGGCACACAGGATCGGCGCCGGCGCCTCGCCGCGGCGCTGCAGGCGCTGCACCGCCGCCCGCAGCTTGGCATGCGTCACACGCTGCACGTAGGCGGCGGGCAATTCGCCGTGACGCACGGCTTCCAGCGCCTCGGCGTCCTCGTCGTCACCGGGCAGCAACAAGCGGGGCGCGATGCCGATCTGCTGCAGCAACTGGCGCCGGCGCGGGCTCTGTGACGCCAGGTACAGGATGGGGTGGGTAGGCATCGCGCCATTCTGGCGCGGCCTGCCCGCCCGCCTGCGCGGGCAGGCCGTCGCGCGTCAGTCGTCGTGGTCGCGGTGGTGATGGTGGTGGCCGTGGCCGCCACCTCCGGTGCAGCGCCAGCTGGCGGCACTCTCCACGTCGCCACGTCCGTTGTAGCGCGCCACCTGCGGATACGGGCACAGCGGCCGCGTGCGCGTGGCCGACCAGCCGGCCGGCACGTCGGCATTGGTGCCGCCCACGTTGCCGGCGCCGCGCGCCTGGGCCGTCAGCGCGCCCGGCTCGATGCCGCGCTCCACCCACGCGACCAGCGGCGTCAGCGGGTCGAACTGGTCGACCGCCGGCCCGCCCGAGCAGTGCCCCATGCCGGGCACGTTGTACAGGCGCGCGAAGTCGTCGGCGCGGCCGCCGCTGCTGCGGTCGATGCCGCGATACCAGCGCTCGGTGTCGGCCACCGAGAAGATCGGGTCGCTGACGCCGTGGTAGGCGATGATCTTCGCGCCGCGCTCGCGCACCGCGTTCATGTTGCGCGCATTCGGCGGCGTCATGAACGACATCGACGATTCCGTGTAGGTGGCATCGGTGGCGAACAGCTGCGCCCAGGTGGTGTCGATGTCCAGCCCCAGGCTGAACGCCGGCCCGTTGGTCAGCGCGGCGGTGCTCGGCGGCACCTTGAAGATCACGCCCACCGCCCCGGAATCGAGCATCAGCGGCGCGGTGAACTCCCAGAACGCGATGCCGCCGCCGCCGATGCCGGCGTCGAAGGGGAACGGCGCGTAGAAGCGGCGGCCGTCGGCCAGCGCCGCGCCGCTGAAGATCGGCGCGATGGCCGCCTTCTGCGCGGCCGACAGGCAGGTCCCGTCGCGCGCGCCGGCGCAGGTGGGGGCATCGCGCTCGAGGTCGAAGGCACGCTGGCAGGCCGCGGTGTTCTGCACCAGGCCATCGGCCGCGCCGTCGAGGCGGTCGCAGCGCGCCAGCACCGCGTTGGCCAGCACGCGGCGCTCGGCCGCGGTGAAGCCGGTTTCCAGCCCCGGCGGCGTCAGCGGGTTCCCGCTGGCCACCGTGGCGTAGCGCTGCGCGCCGTAGATGTTGGCCAGCGCGGCCAGCGGCAGGTTGTAGCCGGGCGCACCGGCGAGGTAGCCGTCGTAGTCCTGCGTGTAGCGCGCCGCGGCCACCAGCGTGTGACGCCCGCCGTTGGAGCAGCCGCCGAAGTACGAGCGGTCCGGTCCCTTGCCATAGGCCAGCGCGATGGCCTGCTTGGCCATCGGCGTCAGCTTGCCCACGGCCTGGTAGCCGTAGTCCAGCCGCGCCTGCGGGTCCAGCCCGAAGGCCGGGCCGCCCTGCGCGTTGCTGTGGCCGGCGTCGGACGACAGCACCGCGAAGCCCTGCAGCAGCGGCGTCGTCAGCGGCCCGCCGCCGAAGCCGCCGTTGGCAGGGACCACGGCGCCGTCGATGCCGCCGTTGCCCTGATGGAAGAAGCGGCCGTTCCAGTCCAGCGGCAGGCGCATCTCGAACTGGATCGAATAGGCCTTGCCGTCGACCGGGCTGACGCGCTGGTGCATGAAGCCGGTGACGCGGCAATGCGCCGGCACCGGCGCGCCGGCCACGGTGAGCGTGCCGGCGGCGACCTCCACCGCGGTGGTGATCGTGGTGTGGCCCAGCGCGGCCAGTCTTGCCGGCAGCGATTCGCAGCTGCCGATCAGCGCCGCCGGCTCGGCCGGGCTCAGTTGCGGCAAACCCCGGTGGCGGTCGTTGGCGTGTGCGCCGGCCGCAAGCAGCAGCGCCACCACGGCGGTGCCGGCGCGCGCCACGGCGCCGGCTTCGAAAAGGGCATGGGAAACTCGCATCAGGTCCTCCATTGACGGCCAACAAGGCCTCGGCGGCAGGCGGTTCAGGCACTGCAGATAGGTATGTTAATGAACTAAATGGAACGTTCTACAGAGGTCTTTCCCTGAGAATGCCGCTAGACGCTTAGGTCAGCCACTGAATCAATTCATGCCCAGCATCCGACGAACGCAGGCCATACCGCTGGCCGACCGCACCCCCGCCGCCGCGCTGGACGAGGGGGCGCTGCTGAGCATCGTGGGCTATCAGCTGGCGCAGGCCACCGTCGTCACCGACCGCGTGTTCGACGAACAGGTCGCGCGGCCACAGGGCCTGCGCCAGCTCGAGTTCACGCTGCTGACGCTGCTGCTCGGCAACCCCGGAGCCACGGCCCGCCAGTTGTCGCGCGCGCTGGCTGTCACGCCGCCGCACATCGCCGCGGCCGTGGACCGGCTGGCACAGCGCGGCCTGTTAATTAAGGAGAACCCCATGTTCGGATTCGGCAAGCGGCCCTCTCACCGCGAAATTGGCCCAACAGAACTCGACGCCATGCTGCGGGATGGTTCCGCCCTCCTGGTCGACGTGCGCGAACCCGACGAGTTCGCCAGCGGTCACATTGCAGGCGCTATTAACATGCCGCTGTCGGTCTTTTCGCCCGGTAATATTCCGGATGCCGCGGGGAAGACGGTTGTGCTGCAATGCCCGGGCTGCAAGCGTTCGGGCATCTCTCTCGACAAATGCGCGAGCGCGCACGCCGCCGTCTACACCCATCTGCCTGGCCGCATCGGCGCGTGGCAAGCTGCCGGCCTTCCCG
>DAORHX010000522.1:1320-2950 GCA_035438245.1 Rubrivivax sp. | reverse complement strand
TCGCGGCCCGGGGCTTCGCGGTGACGGCGGTGGACCGCGACGGCGCCGCGCTGCAGCCGTTGCGCGGCATCGCGCAGGTGGTGGTGGCCGACCTGGAAGGCGCGCCATGGCCGCTGCCCGGACAGCGCTTCGACGCGGTGGTCGTCACCAACTACCTGTGGCGGCCGCTGTGGCCCGAGCTGCTGGCCGCGCTCGACGCCGGCGGCGTGCTGATCTACGAGACTTTCGCCGCTGGCCAGCAGCGCATCGGCAGGCCGTCGCGGCCGGAGTTCCTGCTGCGCCACGGCGAACTGCTGCAGCTGGCGCGTTCGCTGCGCGTCGTCGGCTACGAGGACGGCTGGCTCGACGACCCGCCGCGCTGCGTGCAGCGCATCGCCGCGGCAGCGGGTGCCGAAGACGAGCGCCCATACCCGCTCGCGTAAAATCGGCCGACTGCAAGGAATGTTATGAATCCGATTGTTGGCAGCATCGTCGCCCTGGTCACCCCGATGCACGCGGACGGCAGCGTCGACTACGCGGCGCTGCGCCGCCTGGTCGACTGGCACATCGCCGAAGGCACCGACTGCATCGGCGTCGTCGGCACCACCGGCGAGTCGCCGACGGTGTCGATGCAAGAGAACTGCGAGATCATCCGCGTCGCCGTCGAGCAGGCCGCGGGCCGCGTGCCGATCATGGCCGGCACCGGTGCCAACGCCACCAGCGAGGCCATCGAGCTGACACGCTATGCCAAGTCGGTCGGTGCCGACTGCCACCTGTCCGTCGTGCCCTACTACAACAAGCCTTCGCAGGAAGGCATCTACCGCCACTTCCGCGCCATCGCCGAAGCGGTGGACCTGCCGATGGTGCTGTACAACGTGCCCGGCCGCACGGTGGCCGACATGCACAACGACACCGTGCTGCGGCTGGCGCAGGTGCCCGGCATCGTCGGCCTGAAGGAAGCCAGCGGCGAGATCGACCGCGCGGCCTGGCTCATCAAGCAGTTGCCGAAGAGCTTCTCGCTGTACTCCGGCGACGACGGCACGGCCGTGGCGCTGATGCTGCTGGGCGGACGCGGCAACGTCAGCGTCACCGCCAACGTGGCGCCGCGCGCGATGCACGAGCTGTGCATGGCGGCGATCGAAGGCAACGCGCGCCGCGCCACCGAGATCCACCTGCGGCTGCTGCCGCTGCATCGCGAGCTGTTCTGCGAGCCGAGCCCGGCGCCGACGAAGTGGGCGATGGCGCAGCTGAAGCTGTGCGGCGCCGACGTGCGCCTGCCGATCGTGCCGCTCACCGCCGCCGGCCAGGCCAAGGTCGCCCAGGCGCTGCGTGACAGCGGCCTGCTGTGACAGCGGCAGCGGAACTCGTTGCACTCGCCCGCCTCTCAACGAAACGCCGGGCCGGCCCGAGCGTCCTCGACCCCCGCGGGGGATGGGCCGCGCACAAACCGGCCCTCGGGGTGCCCTCGAGGACGCCTCTTTTCGCATGCCCGCCGCGGCATGCCGGAGACCTGATGTGAAGCCTATTCATGGTGGCAAGCCTGTCGTCGTCGGCACGCTGGTGCTGAGCGCTGCGCTGGGCGGCTGCTCGACGACGCTGTTCTCCGGCGACCGCGTCGACTATCGCACCGCAGCGACGAAGATGAACCCGC
>DAORHX010000522.1:0-1220 GCA_035438245.1 Rubrivivax sp. | reverse complement strand
CTGTTCTCCGGCGACCGCGTCGACTATCGCACCGCAGCGACGAAGATGAACCCGCTGGAGGTGCCGCCCGACCTGCAGCAGCTGTCGCGCGAGGGCCGCTATCAGCAGACCCGCGGCCCGATCAGCGCCAGCGCGATGCCGACGGCAGGTGCGTCCACGGTGCGCACCAGCGCGCCGGCCGTCGCGCCGGTGGCGATCGGCGACTTCAAGATCGAGAAGGAGGGGGACCGCCGCTGGCTCAGCGTGCCGCTGCCGCCCGACCAGCTGTGGCCGCAGATCGTCAGCTTCTGGCGCGACATGGGCTTCACGCTGGTGAAGAACGACGCCGCCGCCGGCGTGCTGGAGACCAACTGGGCCGAGAACCGCGCCAAGCTGCCGCAGGACATCATCCGCAAGTCGCTGGGCGGCGTGCTCGACACGCTGTACTCCACCGGCGAGATGGACCAGTACCGCACACGTGTCGAACGCACGCCCACCGGCAGCGAGGTCATCATCACGCACAAGGGCATGATCGAGGTCTACACGACCGCGCAGAAGGACTTCACCAAGTGGGAGCCGCGGCCGCCCGAGCCGCAGCTCGAGTACGAGATGCTGTCGCGGCTGCTGGTCAAGCTCGGCGCCAACGAAACCACGGCGCGCAACGCCGTCGAGAACCCGGTGGCTGCCACGACGCCGCCGGCCAAGGCCCGCGCACGCGTCGTCGCCGGCAAGCCCGGCACGCTCGAGGTCGACGACAGCCTGGACCGCGCGTGGCGGCGCGTCGGCATCGCGCTGGACCGCTCGGGCTTCAGCGTCGAGGACCGCGACCGCGCGGCCGGCCTGTACTTCGTGCGCTATGTCGACCCGAGCACCGCCGGCCAGGACGCCTCGCCCGGCTTCTTCGCCAAGCTGTTCGGCGCGAAGACCGACACCAGCGCGGCGGCGGTCAAGTACCAGGTCGCGCTGAAGAGCGACGGCACGAAGACGCTGGTCTCGGTGCTCGACGCGCAGGGTGCTCCCGATGCCGGCGAGAACAGCCAGCGCATCGTCGCGACGCTGGCCGAAGAGCTGAAGTAGCCGGCCTCGCTCCCCAACCGAAAAAGCCGCCCGAGGGCGGCTTCTTCTTTGCGGTGCAGCGCCTTACTGCTTGACGGCCGACGCGGCAGCGGCCGCGGCATCCTTGGCGGCGTCGACGGCCTTGCCGGCAGCATCCTTGGCCTCGACGGCGGCGGCGGCGGTGG
>DAORHX010000521.1:0-2952 GCA_035438245.1 Rubrivivax sp. | reverse complement strand
CGAGCGCACGCTGATCGCCGCCGAATGCATCGGCGACGGCTACTGGTTCATCGACCGCGCCGCCAGGTACGCCCGCGAGCGCGTGGTCTTCGGCCGCGCCATCGGCCAGAACCAGGGCGTGCAGTTCCCGATCGCCGAGGCCCACATCGAGCTCGAAGCCGCCAACCTGATGCGCTGGGAGGCGTGCAAGCGCATCGACGCGCACCAGCACGCCGGCGCGCAGGCCAACATGGCCAAGCACCTGGCCGCCAAGGCCAGCTGGGAGGCGGCCAACGTCTGCCTGCAGACGCACGGCGGCTTCGGCTTCGCCTGCGAATACGACATCGAGCGCAAGTTCCGCGAAACCAGGCTGTACCTGGTGGCGCCGATCTCCACCAACATGATCTTCAGCTACGTCGCCGAGCACATCCTCGGCTTGCCGAAGAGCTACTGAAGGGGAGCCGCCCATGGTCCGCCCTCTCGACGGCCTCACCGTCGTCACGCTCGAACACGCCATCGCCGCACCGTTCTGCACGCGCCAGCTGGCCGACCTGGGCGCGCGTGTCATCAAGGTCGAGCGCCCCGGCGTCGGCGACTTCGCCCGCGCCTACGACGAGCGTGTGCAAGGCCTGGCCTCGCACTTCGTCTGGAGCAACCGCTCGAAGGAAAGCCTGACGCTGGATGTCAAGCACCCGGATGCGCAGCAGGTGCTGGCGCAGTTGCTCGAAAGCGCCGACGTGCTGGTGCAGAACCTCGCGCCCGGCGCCGCGGCGCGGCTGGGCTTGTCCTTCGAGGCGCTGCACGACAAGCACCCGCGGCTGATCGTCTGCGACATCTCCGGCTACGGCGACGAGGGCCCTTACCGCGACAAGAAGGCCTACGACCTGCTGATCCAGAGCGAGTCGGGTTTCCTGTCGATCACCGGCAGCCCCGACGAGCCGGCCAAGGCCGGCTGCTCGATCGCCGACATCGCCGCCGGCATGTATGCCTACAGCAGCATCCTGGCGGCGCTGATCCAGCGCGGCAAGACCGGCCAGGGCTCGCGCATCGACGTGTCGATGCTGGAAAGCATGGTCGAGTGGATGGGCTACCCGCTGTACTACGCCTACGACGGCGCCACGCCGCCGCCGCGCGCCGGCGCCGCGCACGCCACCATCTACCCCTACGGCCCGTTCCCGGCCGGCGACGGCAAGACGGTGATGCTGGGCCTGCAGAACGAGCGCGAGTGGGCCGCGTTCTGCCAGCAGGTGCTGCGCCGGCCCGAGCTGGCCGCCGACGAGCGCTTCGCATCGAACTCCAGGCGAGTGGCCAACCGGCAGGCACTGCGCGCGCTGATCGACGAGGTCTTCGGCGCGCTGAGCGCCGAGCAGGTGATCGAACGGCTGGACGCCGCGCAGATCGCCAATGCGCACATGAACGACATGCACGCCGTGTGGCAGCACCCGCAGCTGCGCTCGCGTGCGCGCTGGACCGAAGTGCCCACGCCGAACGGGCCGATTCCGGCGCTGCTGCCGCCGGGCAGCACCCGGGCCTTCGCGCCGCGCATGGACGCGGTGCCGGCCCTGGGCCAGCACACCGAGGCCATCCTGCGCGAGCTGGGCTGGTCGCACGAGTCGATTGCCGCGATGCGCGCGGCACACACCATCTGAAACCACAGGAGACGAAACCATGACCACGCATTACCGCCCCAAGCAGCCCAAGCGCCGCCACGCCCTGTGCTTCGGTGCCGCGGCGATCGCCACCGCGCTGACGGGGCTGACGGTCCTGCCGGCCGCCGCGCAGGGCTGGCCGAGCAAACCGGTGACGCTGGTCGTGCCTTTCGCGGCCGGCGGCCCCACCGACGTGGTGGCGCGCGTGCTCGCCGCGTCGATGACCAAGGCGCTGCACCAGACCGTGGTGGTCGAGAACAAGACCGGCGCCGGCGGCACCGTCGCCGCGGCTTACGTGGCGCGTGCCCAGCCCGACGGCTACACCTTCCTGATCCACCACAACGGCATGGCCACCGCCCCGGCGCTGTACCGCAAGCTGAGCTACAACCCGCTGACCGACTTCGAATACGTCGGTCAGGTGGTCGACGTGCCGATGACGCTGCTCGGCCGCAAGGATCTGCCGGCCAGCAACACCACCGAACTGCTCGCCTACCTGAAGGCCAACGGCGACAAGGTCAACCTCGCCCATGCCGGCCTGGGCGCCGTGTCGCACTTGTGCGGCATGCTGTTCCGCCAGGCGGTGGGCGTCGAGCTGACCACCGTGCCCTACCAGGGCACCGGGCCGGCGATGAACGCGCTGCTCGGCGGCCAGGTCGACCTGCTGTGCGACCAGACCACCTCGACCACGCCGCACATCAAGGCCGGCACGGTCAAGCTCTACGGCGTGACCACGCCGGCGCGGCTGAAGACGCTGCCGGGCACGCCGACACTGGCCGAGCAGGGCCTGAAGGGCTTCGACGTCGTCGTCTGGCACGGCATCTACGCGCCCAAGGGCACGCCGAAGGAGGCCGTGACCAAGTTCGGCGCAGCGCTGCAGGCGGCGCTGAAGGACCCGGCGGTCGTCGCCAAGATGGACGAACTCGGCGCCGTGATCGTGCCCGAGGCCAAGCAGACCCCGGCCGGGCTGCAGAGCTGGCTGCAGCAGGAGACCGCGCGTTACGCGCCGGTGATCAAGGCGGCCGGCCAGTTCGCCGATTGACATGGCCCACCCCCGCAGCGGCTTCGGCGCTCCCCCTCAAGGGGGCGTCGCCAGCGGCCCGGCGAAGCCGGTTCCGCGGCGCCCGCTCGATGGCCCGATGATGCTTCCCTCCCGGCTCGACAGTGGCGCCCAACTGCTGGGCGGTCCGGCAGGCACGATGGAGGTGCTGTTCGACCTGCCGAAGGCGCCTGCCGTCGGCGTTGCCATCGTCGCCCACCCGCAGCCGCTGCTCGGCGGCAGCGCGACGCACAAGGTGCCGCAGCTGCTGGCGCGCGCGCTGTGCGA
>DAORHX010000520.1:0-2954 GCA_035438245.1 Rubrivivax sp. | reverse complement strand
GACGAGCTGGTGCGGCACGCCGAGGCGGCGGTGCTGGCGGTGAAGGAGGGCGGCCGCGGCAACTACCGGGTGCAGCGCGGCCGGCGCGGCGGGGACCGCCGCGCCGACATCCAGCTCGACCATGCGATGCGCCAGGCGCTGGCCAGCGACCGTTTCCGGCTGCACTACCAGCCGCAGGTCGAGCTGCGCAGCGGGCGCATCGTCGGCGCCGAGGCGCTGATCCGCTGGCGCGACCCGGCGCTCGGCGAGGTGCCGCCGGGGCGCTTCGTGCCGGTGGCCGAGGACTCCGGCTTCATCGTCGCCATCGGCGACTGGGTGCTGGCGCAGGCGGTGCGCCAGGCTGCGGCCTGGCGTGCGCGCGGCCTGGCGACGCCGGTCGCCATCAACGTCTCGGCGCTGCAGTTCCAGCAGCCGCAGTTCGTCGAGCGCGTGGCCGCGGCGCTGGCCGCCAGCCAGCTGCCGGCGCAGCTGCTGGAACTGGAGCTGACCGAATCGATCCTGGTGCGCGATGCCGACGAGGCGCTGCAGCGGCTGCGCGCGCTGGCGCGCATCGGCGTGCGCCTGTCGATCGACGACTTCGGCACCGGCTACTCGAGCCTGGCCTACCTGAAGCGCTTCCCGATCGACAAGCTGAAGATCGACCGCAGCTTCGTGCAGGGCCTGCCCGGCGACGACAGCGACAGCGCGATCGTCGTCGCCATCCTGCAGATGGCCGGTGCGTTGGGCATGCAGGTCATCGCCGAAGGCGTCGAGACGGAGAGCCAGCGCCAGTTCCTGCTCGACAGCGGCTGCCAGCAGTTCCAGGGCTACCTGTTCGCGCCGGCGCTGGACAGCTTCAGCTTCGAGCAGCGGCTGACGCTGGCGCGCGGCCACGCCGAGCCCACCGAAGCCAAGCGCATGCGGCTGGTCAGCGGCTGAAGCCCCGCCCGCTTGCGCGGGCGCGTCGGTTTTGTAAAGTCGAGGTCTCACCTTCGGCTGCATTGCCATGTCCACGCTCGAACTGCTCGTTGCCCAGCGCCTGGGCTCGTTGTCCGCCCCGGCGGACATGCCGGCGCTGGCCCTGGTCCTGCCCGGCGGGCGCAGGCTGGGCCCCGCCGACGCGGCCGTGACGCTGCGCCTGGCCACCCTGGGCCCGCTGGCGCACGTCGCCGCCGGCCAGGTGGGGCGCCTGGCCGAGGACTATGTCGAAGGCCGCATCGACATCGAAGGCGCGATGCGGCCGGTCATCGACGTCGCCGGCCGGCTGGTGCACGAAGACCCGACGGACGCGGCCGGGGCGGCGGGGCCGCTGGGCTGGTGGCGCGAGCTGCTGCAGCGCAGCAGGTCGCTGTCGCGGCACCGCGCCGACGCCGATGCGCGCCAGATCCAGTTCCACTACGACGTCTCCGACGACTTCTACGCGCTGTGGCTCGACCCGCGGCGCGTCTATTCCTGCGCCTACTTCGCGCGGCCGGAGATGACGCTGGCGCAGGCGCAGGAGGCCAAGCTCGAGCACATCTGCAGGAAGCTGATGCTGCGCCCCGGTGAACGTTTCCTCGACATCGGCGCCGGCTGGGGCGGGCTGCTGCTGTGGGCTGCCGAACACCACGGCGTGCGCGGCACCGGCATCACCTTGTCGAAGAACCAGTACGCGCACGTCAACCGGCTGATCGACGAGCGCGGGCTGCGCGGCCGCGTCGAAATGCGCCTGCAGGACTACCGCGACCTGCCCGAAGGAGAGCCTTTCGACAAGATCGCCTCGATCGGCATGTTCGAGCATGTCGGCCGCGCCAATCTGCCGCGCTACTTCGACAAGATCCGCAGCCTGCTGGCGCCCGGCGGGCTGCTGCTGAACCACGGCATCACCGCGGGCGGCACGCGCAACGCGCAGCTCGGCGCCGGTATCGGCGAATTCATCGAGCGCTACATCTTCCCCGGCGGCGAGCTGCTGCACGTGTCGCACGTGCTGCGCGAGATGGCCGAGCAGGGGCTCGAAGGCGTCGACACCGAGAACCTGCGGCCGCACTATGCGCGCACGCTGTGGGGCTGGTCCGACGGGCTCGAGGCACAGCTCGAGCAGGCGCGGCGCCTGACCAGCGACAAGGTGGTGCGCGCCTATCGCCTGTACCTGGCCGGCAGCGCGATGAGCTTCGAGCGCGGCTGGCTGTCCCTGCACCAGACGCTGGCTACCCGCCCCAGCGGGAAGATCGACACCGGCACGCTGCGCGGCGCCCAATCGAGCTATCCGTTCAACCGCGAGTACATCTACCGATGATCTACAAGTTCAAGTCCAAGGCTACCGGCGACCTGATCATGCTCGGGCCGAACGGCGACGAGATGCTGCGCACCATCGGCCACGAGCCGGCACCCAAGGGCATCGTCGATGTCGAGCAGCTGCCGGCGGCGATCGCCGCGCTGCGCGCCGCGGTGCGCGACGACGACACCCGCCCGGCCGAGGACAGCGACGCGGGCGACGGCGACGAGAAGAACGGCGCGCAGCGTGGCGTGACGCTGCGCCAGCGGCTGTGGCCGGTGATCGAGATGTTCGAGCGTGCGCTGGCCGAGAAGGAGCCGGTGGTCTGGGGCGTGTAGGGCGCGCCCGGTGAGCGAGGCCTTCACGCGCATCGTGGCGATCCGCCACGGCCAGACCGCATGGAATGCCGACGGCCGCATCCAGGGCCACACCGACATCGAGCTGGACGCGCTGGGCCGCTGGCAGGCCGAGCGGCTGATACCCGCGCTGCAGCACGACGAGCTGCAGGCCGTCTACAGCAGCGACCTCGGCCGTGCGCGACAGACGGCTGCGCCGCTGGCCGCGCACAGGCGGCTGCCCGTGCGCATCGACGCCGGCCTGCGCGAGCGCGGCTTCGGCGAGTTCGAGGGCCTGAGCTTCGTGCAGATCGAGCAGCGCTGGCCCGAGCAGGCGGCCGCGTGGCGCCGGCGCGACCCGGACTTCGGCGCGCGCGGCGGTGAAG
>DAORHX010000519.1:0-2955 GCA_035438245.1 Rubrivivax sp. | reverse complement strand
CTGCCTGCTGCTGCGCGGCACGCACACGCGGCGCGCGCTGCGCGAGATCGCCGCGGTGCTGGCGCGGCAGCATGCGCACTGGCAGCTCGACGAGCTGCCCGGCTGCGGCCACATGGGCCCGCTGACGCACGCCGAGCAGGTCAACCAGCGTCTCGTCGAGTTCCTCGACGAGGCGCCGGTGGTCGCGGCCGCCTGATGCGCGCCGCCCCTCCTGATGCGTGCTCTCAGGCGGCCACGGCCGCCTGCTGCGCACGCGGATAGTCGGTGTAGCCCTTGGCGCCCGGCGTGTAGAAGGTGCTCGGGTCCGGGGCATTCAGTGGCAGGCCGGCCTTCATGCGCTCGATCAGGTCGGGGTTGGCCAGCCAGGCGCGGCCGAAGGCCACCAGGTCGCCGCGGCCTTGCTGCAGCACCTGCTCGGCGCTGCCCTTGTCCAGCCCGCCCGAGGCGATGAAGGTGCCGCCGAAGGCCGCGCGCAGCTGCGCCTTGAATGCGGCCGGCACGGCCGGCGCGCCCATGGCCGCATGGTCGACCAGGTGCAGGTAGGCCAGCTTCAGCGCGCCGAGCTCGCGCGCCAGCGCCAGGTACTGCGGCTCGACGCCGTCGAAGCTGCCGGTGCCGTTGAAAGCGCCGTGGGGCGACACGCGGATGCCCACACGCTGCGCGCCGATCGCCGCCACGGTGGCACGCGCCACTTCGAGCACGAAGCGGTTGCGCTTCTCGGCGGAACCACCGTAGCCGTCGTCGCGCGTGTTGACGTTGGCGTTGAGGAACTGCTCCAGCAGGTAGCCGTTGGCGGCATGCAGCTCAACGCCGTCGAAGCCGGCCTCGACGGCCAGCCGCGCGCCGTGCACGAACTCCTCGGTCGCCTGGCGGATGTCGTCGGCGCTCATCGCCTGCGGCGTGGCGTAGGGTTGCATGCCCAGCGCATCGGTGTAGATCTCGCCGGCCAGCGGCTGCGCCGTCGGCCCCAGCACCCTGGCGCCGGCCGGCAGGTTGGCGGCATGCGCGACGCGGCCGGTGTGCATCAGCTGCACGAAGATCTTCGCGCCCTGCGCATGCACGGCGTCGGTGACGCGGCGCCAGCCGGCCACGTGCGCGGCGTTGAACAGCCCCGGGATGCGCGCATAACCCAGGCCGTTGGGTGACGGCGCGGTGCCTTCGGTGACGATCAGCCCGGCACCGGCGCGCTGCGCGTAGTACTGCAGCATCAGCTCGTTGGGGGTGTTGGCTTCGACCGCGCGGCTGCGCGTCAGCGGCGCCATGACGACGCGGTTCTTCAGTTGCAGGGCGGGACTGGTGAAGGCTTGGAACAACATGCTCGGGCTCCCAAATGGACCAAAAGGTCAAAAATGAATCGAAGAAAAGCGCGCCTTGGCGCGCTGCCATGCGCCGGAAGTGGGTCATCCGCTGTCCAGCACGGCCAGCGCCAGCTCGACCGTGCGCCGCTGCCGCGCCGCACCGAAAGCGGCGCGCGCATTGACACGCAGGCCGGCGACCAGCGCCAGCAGCAGGTCGGCCAGCGCGGCCGAGGGCGCGGGGTTGCGCACCGAGCCGTCCTTCTGCCCGCGCTCGACCGCAGCGCGCAGCACCTCGTGCGACGCGGCCCACTTGGCGCGCAGCGTCTGCACGATCAGCGCATCGTCCACCGCTTCCAGCAGGCCCGCAGCGACGATGCAGCTGCGCTCGGCCGCTTCGGCGCTGTCGCACTTGCCGACGACGTGGTCGAAGAAACAGGCCACCGCCGCGCGTCCGCTGGCCGCGGCCGACATCTGCGCGTGCACCGCCTGGTAGCGCTGCGCCGAACAATCGACCGACTTCAGGTACAGCTCACGCTTGTCGCCGAAGCAGTTGTACAGGCTCTGCTTGCCCAGGCCGGTGGCGTCGAGCAGCATCGCCAGCGAGGTGCCCTGGTAACCGTGCGCGCTGAACAGGTCGGCGACCTCGTCGAGGACCGCCGCTTCGCTGAACTGCTTTTCGCGCGCCATGGCGCCAGTCTAGCTCTATTTGACCAGGCGGTCAACCATTGCTTGCCGCGCGCCAGGCGGCGACGAAGGCGCGCGCGTGCGCCGCCACCTGCTGCGCGGTGGCGCCGGGCTTGAACAGCGCCGAGCCCAGGCCGAAGCCGCTGGCCCCGGCCGCGACGAAGTGCCCCAGGTTCTGCGGCGTGATGCCGCCCACCGGCAGCAGCTTCACGTGCGGCGGCAGCACCGCGCGCAGCGCCTTCAGCACCGGCGGGCTCAGCAGCTCGGCCGGAAACAGCTTCAGCGCATCGGCACCGGCGGCCAACGCGGCGAAGGCTTCGGTCGGCGTCGCCACGCCAGGCACGCACCACAGCCCGGCGGCCTTGGCGGCGCGGATGACGGCCACGTCGGCATGTGGCATGACGATCAGCCGCCCGCCGGCCGCAGCCACCTCGGCCACCTGCGCCGGTGTGCGCACGGTGCCGGCGCCGACCAGCGCCCGCGTGCCGAAGCGTGCGGCGAGCGCGGCGATGCTGGCGAGCGGCTCGGGCGAGTTCAGCGGCACCTCCAGCACGCGAAAGCCCGCGTCGACCAGCGCGTCGCCGATGGCCGGCGCTTCGGCCGGCGTCAGGCCGCGCAGGATGGCGATCAGCGGCAAGGCGTCCAGGTGTTCGTGCATGAGCGCTCCTTCAGTGCTCCAGCCCGGCAGCCACGGCCAGGGCCCACAGCCCGGCCGGCGCGGCCTGGTCGATGCTCACCGCCTCGGGCCCGCCGCACGACGCCAGCGCGCGGCGATAGCGTGCGCTCAAGTGCGCGTCGCCGATCAGCGCCAGCGGCACGGCCGCGTTCGGCCCGTCGCCGAGCGCGCAACGCAGCTCGTCGCCGATCAGCAGCCCGGACAGATAGTCCAGGCTGTGCGCGGCCGGCAAGCGGCCGTCAAGCACCAGGGTGCGCGCCGAGAACAGCAGCGCGGCCAGCGGCTCGGCGCCGCGCG
>DAORHX010000518.1:0-2955 GCA_035438245.1 Rubrivivax sp. | reverse complement strand
GGCCTGGCGTCGCGCTTGCGCGCGAACATGGCCGCGCTGCAGCAGGCCAATGCGCTGGACCTGGACGCCGCGCGCGCCAACGGCCTGGCCGCGCCGCTGCTCGACCGGCTGAAGCTGACGTCGCCGATCATCGAGACGGTGGCCGAGGGCTGCGAGCAGATCGCCGCCATGCCCGACCCGGTCGGCGAGATCAGCGAGCTGAAGCGCCGGCCGAGCGGCATCGCCGTCGGGCGCATGCGCGTGCCGCTGGGCGTGTTCGGCATGATCTACGAGAGCCGGCCCAACGTCACCATCGAGGCCGCCTCGCTGGCCATCAAGAGCGCCAACGCCTGCATCCTGCGCGGCGGTTCCGAGGCGCTGCAGTCGAATCTGGCGCTGTGGCGGCTGGTGCAGGTGGCGCTGGTCGATGCCGGCTTGCCGGCCGACGCGGTGCAGCTGGTGCAGACCACCGACCGCGCCGCGGTCGGCCGGCTGATCGCCATGCCCGAACACGTCGACGTCATCATCCCGCGCGGCGGCAAGTCGCTGATCGAGCGCATCAGCGCCGAGGCCCGCGTGCCGGTGATCAAGCACCTGGACGGCAACTGCCATGTCTACGTCGACGCGCAGGTCGACCTGGAGCAGGCGCTGGCCGTCACCGACAACGCCAAGACGCAGAAGTACAGCCCCTGCAATGCCGCCGAGTCGCTGCTGGTGCACCGCGCGGTGGCGCCGGCCTTCCTGCCGCGCATCGGCGCGATCTTCGCCGCCAAGGGCGTGCAGATGCGCTGCGACGCGGCGGCCAAGGCGCTGCTCGCGCCCGTGCCCGGCGCCGACCTGGTCGACGCGGTCGAGGCCGACTGGGCCGAGGAATACCTGGCGCCGATCATCAGCATCAAGCTGGTCGACAGCCTGGACGAGGCCATCGCGCACATCAACCGCTACGGCTCGCAGCACACCGACGCCATCCTCACCACCCACCACCCGCATGCGATGCGCTTCCTGCGCGAAGTCGATTCCGCCAGCGTGATGGTGAACGCGAGCACCCGCTTCGCCGATGGCTTCGAATACGGGCTGGGCGCCGAGATCGGCATCAGCACCGACAAGTTCCACGCGCGCGGGCCCGTCGGGCTGGAAGGGCTGACCTCGCTGAAGTGGGTGGTGCTGGGCCAGGGCGAAGTGCGGCGCTGAAGCCGTTATCGGGCGATTACCCGCGGTAGGGTCAGCCGCGCGGGGCCGGCCGCTATCATGCTGCACTGCACAATCGTTGAGGACAAGCTATGCCCGCCTCCGCCGCCAAGCCGCTGCTCGTCGACCTTGCTCTGCAAGGCGGGGGTGCCCATGGCGCCTTCACCTGGGGCGTGATCGACCGCCTGATCGAGGAGCCGGGGCTGCAGATCGAAGGCATCTCGGGCACCTCGGCCGGCGCGATGAACGCCGCGGTGATGGCCAGCGGCTACGAACACGGCGGCGTCGAAGGCGCCAAGGCGGCGCTGGAAGCCTTCTGGAAGGCCACCGCCGACGCCGGCCGCTTCAGCCCGCTGCAGCGCAGCCCGTGGGCGATGCTGTCGGGGCAGTGGACGCTGGAGAACTCGCCGCTGTACATGGGCTTCGAGATGATGAGCCGCATGTTCTCGCCCTACGACCTGAACCCGATGAACGCGCACCCGCTGCGCGCCATCCTGGCCGAGACGGTGGATTTCGCCTGCCTGGCCAAGGCGCGCCAGCAGCTGTTCATCACCGCCACAAACGTGCGCACCGGCACCGGGCGCATCTTCCGCAACGCCGAGATCACGCCCGACGTGCTGCTCGCCTCGGCCTGCCTGCCGACCATGTTCCAGGCGGTGGAGATCGACGGCGAGCACTACTGGGACGGCGGCTACGTCGGCAACCCGACGATCACGCCGCTGGTGCGCGAGACCGATTCGACCGACACGATCCTGGTGCAGATCAACCCGATCGTGCGCGACGCGGTGCCCAAGACCGCGCGCGAGATCCTGAACCGGCTCAACGAGGTGGCTTTCAACTCGCCGCTGGTCAAGGAGCTGCGCATGATCGCGCTGCTCAACAAGGTGGCCGATGTCGGCGATGGCGAGGGCAGGCGCTGGGCGCGCATGCGCATCCACCGCATCGCCTCGGACCGCGTCGACGAGGTCGATTCCAGCTCCAAGCTGATCACCGAATGGTCGTTCCTGCAGAAGCTGCGCGACGAGGGACGGCGCTGCGCCGAGGTCTTCCTGGCCGAGCACGGCGCCAACCTGGGCAAGCGCTCGACGCTGGACCTCGACGCCATGCTGGCGGCCTGCTGAAGAGGCCACCATGGGCTTGATCGGCATCCTCGTCGGCCTGGGTCTGCTCGTCTGGCTGGCCTACCGCGGCTGGAGCGTGCTCGGCCTGGCTCCGCTGGCCGCCTTGGTGGCCGCGGCGTTCTCCGGCCAGCCGCTGCTGGCGCACTGGACACAGACCTTCATGGGCTCGGCGGCCGGGTTCGTGGCGCAGTTCTTCCCGTTGTTCCTGCTCGGCGCGCTGTTCGGCAAGCTGATGGACGACAGCGGTTCGATCACGGCGATCGCCGATTTCATGACGCACAAGCTGGGGCCGGCGCGCTCGGTGCTGGCCGTGGTGCTGGCCGGCGCGCTGGTCACCTACGGCGGCGTCAGCCTGTTCGTCGCGATGTTCGTGATCGCGCCGATGGGCCAGGCGCTGTTCCGCAGCGCCGACATCCCGAACCGGCTGCTGGCGCCGGCGATCGCGCTGGGCACCACCACCTTCACGATGACGGCGATGCCGGGCACCCCGGCGATCCAGAACGCGATCCCGATGCCCTTCTTCGGCACCACCGCCTTCGCTGCGCCGGGGCTGGGGATCATCGCGTCGGCGGTAATGCTGGCCTTCGGGCTGTGGTGGCTCGCGCGCGCCGAGCGTGCTGCGCGCCGCGCCGGCGAAGGCTTCGGCGGCGCCGCCCCGGATGCCGCC
>DAORHX010000517.1:0-2957 GCA_035438245.1 Rubrivivax sp. | reverse complement strand
GCGCTGTTGAACAGCCGCTCGGTGTGCTCGCGCAGGCGGAAGATCGCCGTGCCGTTGACGGTGTTGTAGGCGCGCACGCCCTCGAAGGCGCCGCAGCCGTAGTGCAGCGTGTGCGACAGCACGTGGATCTTGGCGTCGCGCCATTCCACCAGTTGGCCGTCCATCCAGATCTTGCCGTCGCGGTCGGACATGGACATGGGGTTCGTCCTCGGACTCTGTGCAGGGGACGACGATTCTAAGGTCGGCCCACTTCGGCGGCCGGGGCCGAAGCGGCGTCGCGGTCGATCTGCCACGACCGCAGCTTGCCGCGTTCGAACAGCAGGCTGACGCGCGTGCCGCCGCTGTCGGCCCAGCCCCAGCGCTCGGGCGATTCGCCGAGCCTGGTGCCCAGGCTGCGCGTCAGCATCAGCACCTGCAGCAGCGTCATGCCGGCCCGCAGCTTGCTATGCAGCATGACCGCGCTGTCGACGCTGCCCACCGGCCTGCCGGCGGCGTTCCTCAGCACGCGCAGCGAGCGGCTGAACTGCAGCAGCAGCCAGAAGACGATGACGGTGACGCCCAGCACCACGCCTTGCCAGCCCCAGCCGACATAGCCGGCGACGATGCCGAGCACGGCCAGGCTCCAGCCGACGGTCGGGTTCACGGCGTGCTGCTCCGCATGCGGCCCAATGCTACGGCAGCGTCCTAGGTCAGCCCGCGCACCACGTCGATCGCCTGCTCGATGCGCTCGACCGCGTGGATGTGCAGCCCCTCGATCGCCTTCTTCGGCGCGTTCGCCTTCGGCACCACGGCGACGCTGAAGCCCAGCTTGGCCGCCTCCTTCAGGCGTTCCTGGCCGCGCGGCGCGGGCCGCACCTCGCCGGCCAGGCCGACCTCGCCGAAAGCGACGAAGCCGCGCGGCAACGCCTTGCCGCGCAGCGAGCCGTGGATCGCCAGCAGCACCGCCAGGTCGGCCGCCGGCTCGCTGATGCGCACGCCGCCGACGGCGTTGACGAACACGTCCTGGTCGCCGCAGGCGACGCCGGCGTGGCGGTGCAGCACCGCCAGCAGCATCGCCAGGCGATCGCGCTCGAGCCCCACCGACAGCCGCCGCGGGCTTGCGCCCCCCGCGTCGACCAGCGCCTGGATCTCCACCAGCAGCGGCCGCGTACCCTCCAGCGTGACCAGCACGCAGCTGCCCGGCACCGGTTCGCCGTGCGCCGAGAGGAAGATCGCGCTCGGGTTGGCGACACCTTTGAGCCCCTTCTCGGTCATCGCGAACACGCCGATCTCGTTGATCGCGCCGAAGCGGTTCTTGATCGCGCGCACCAGCCGGAAGCTCGAATGCGTGTCGCCTTCGAAGTACAGCACGGTGTCGACGATGTGTTCGAGCACGCGCGGGCCGGCGATCGCGCCGTCCTTGGTGACGTGGCCGACCAGCACCAGGCTCGTGCCGGCCGCCTTGGCATGGCGCGTCAGCTGCGCGGCGCATTCGCGCACCTGCGTCACCGAGCCCGGCGCCGAGGTCAGCGCCTCCGAATACAGCGTCTGGATCGAGTCGATGACGCAGAACTGCGGCGCCTCGGCCTGCAGCGCGAACAGGATCTGCTCCAGCGAGATCTCGGCCAGCACGCGCACGCTGCGGCCTTCCAGGCCGAGCCGGCGCGCGCGCAGCGCCACCTGCGCGCCGCTTTCCTCGCCGGTGATGTACAGCACCTTCTGCCGCCTCGAAAGGCTGTCGGCGGCCTGCAGCAGCAGCGTGCTCTTGCCGATACCGGGGTCGCCGCCGATCAGCACCACGCCGCCGGGCACGATGCCGCCGCCGAGCGCGCGGTCCAGCTCGTCCTGCCCGGTCGGCGTGCGCGGCACCTCGGCAGCGACGATCTCGCTGAGCGTGGCCACCGGCTGCGTGCCGGCCAGCGCACGGAAGCGGTGGCCGGTGGCCGCGCTGCTGTCGTCGCGCACCTCCTGCAGCGTGTTCCAGGCGTCGCAATGCGGGCACTTGCCGAGCCACTTGGGGCTGCTGCCGCCGCAGTCGCTGCACTGGAAGCGCGTCTTGTCCTTTGCCATCGGCCAATTGTCGCCGCGGCCCTTCAGTCGCCGGGCGGCTTGCCGCGCAGCGCCTTCAGCCGCGCGTGCTGTGCCTTGCGGTGCAGCCGCCGCAGCTGCGATGCCGCGGTCGGCTGCGTCGCACGGCGCACGCGCGGCACCACGGCGGCGGCCTGCACCATCGCCTGCAGCCGCTGCAGTGCCTCGGCGCGGTTCAGCGGCAGGCTGCGGTGCTGCTGCGCCTTGATGACGATCACGCCGTCGGCGCTGATGCGCTGGTCGGCCAGCCGCAGCAGCCGGTGCTTGACGTCGTCGGGCAGCGACGACGCGTGCACGTCGAAGCGCAGGTGCGCTGCGCTCGACACCTTGTTGACGTTCTGTCCACCCGCCCCCTGGGCGCGCACCGCGCTGAACTCGACCTCGGCCGGGTCGAGCTGCACGCGCCGCGGCATGGGCTAGCTCCGCACCTTCTGCACGATCAGCAGCAGCGCGACCGCGCCGGCGATCGATGCCAGCCAGCCGGCGCCGTGCCCGGCTTCGTAGGCGCCCAGCCACTGGCCGACGTAGCCGGCCAGCAGCGAGCCGGCGATGCCGAGCAGGCAGGTCATGATCCAGCCCATCTTCTGCTCGCCGGGCAGCATCGCGCGCGCGATCGCGCCGACGATCAGGCCGACGACGAGGGTTCCGATCAGGCCCATGGGGCTTCCTTTGCGCTAGTCGACCACGCGCACCGGCACGCGTTGCGCCAGCGCACACATCAATTCGTAGCCGATCGTACCCGCGGCCTGCGCCACCTCGTCGATCGGCAGCCGCGCCGCGAGCGGGCCTTCGCCCCACAACGTGACCTCGCTGCCCGGCGCCGCTGCCTGACCGTCCTGCTTGCCCACAACGCCGGCGCCCAGGAAAAGGAAAGACTGCGCATCATCGGC
>DAORHX010000516.1:0-2960 GCA_035438245.1 Rubrivivax sp. | reverse complement strand
CTGCCCGGGCCCGGCTTTGCCGCGCCGGCTCTTCACACGGACAGCGGACTTCTGACATTCCGCTTTGCGCCGTGAGCGAGCGCCTGATTCTCTGCGGCGGGTCGTCGAATCCGTGTCAGGCCAATGCGCGCCGCAGTTCGGCGGCGCAGATCTGCACCGCGGCATTCGCTTCGTCGATGACCTTGCCCATGGTGATGAAGCCGTGGATCTGGCGCTCGAAGTTGATGTGCGTGGCGCGGTTGCCAGCCTGCGTCAGCCGGTGCGAATACTGCAGCGCCTCGTCGCGCAGCGGGTCGTAGCCGGCGGTCAGCACCAGCGCCGGCGGCAGGTTCGACAGGTCCGGGTGCAGCAGCGGCGATGCGCGCCAGTCCAGGTCCATCGCCTTGTCGGTGATGTAGTGATCATGGAAATAGTCCATCGTCTCGGCGGTCAGCAGATAGCCCTGGCCGTTGCTGGTGTGCGACGGCCAGCCGCGGCGCTGGTCGGTGGCCGGGTAGATCAGCAGCTGGAAGCGCACCGGCAGGTCGCCGGCGTCGCGCATCGCGATCGCCACCACCGCTGCCAGGTTGCCGCCCGCGCTATCGCCGCCGACCGCCAGACGCGACGCGTCGATGCCGAGCTGCGCGGCATGGTCGCGCACCCAGCGCGTGGCCGCGATGCAGTCGTCGACCGCTGCCGGGAAGCGGTGCTCCGGGCCCATGCGGTAGTCCACCGCCAGCACCGCGCAGCCGGCGCCGATGGCCAGCTCGCGGCACAGCGTGTCGTGCGTGTCCAGGTCGCCGATGACCCAGCCGCCGCCGTGGAAGTACACCAGCACCGGTGGCGCCGACCCGCGCTGCGCCGCCGGCTGCGGCTGGTACAGGCGCAGCGGGATAGCGCCCTGCGGCCCGCCGGCCTGCAGCTCGCGTGTCTCGGCGATGGCCGGCGGCTCGGGCTGCGTCAGCGTGCGGCGTTCGCGGTAGAAGGCGCGCGCCTCGGCCGGGCTCAGCGTGTGGGTGGGCGGGATGTTGCGTTCGACGATCAGGTCGAGCAGGAACTTGGCTTGGGGGTGCAGCATCGGTGTCTCCGGACAGGCCGTCGACTCTAAGGGGTGGGCGCGCCCGCGGCCTTCAGTAGATGCCCATGGCCAGGCCCGCGGCCAGCGCCTGGCCGATGTCGCGGCAGCGCGCCAGCTCGTCTGCGGCGATGTGCTTCGGGGCGAGGATGGCCTCGGGCGTCTGCGCATGCGTGCACACGATCAGCGCCGGCGCCACGGCCTTCAGGCGCCAGCCGGTGCAGATGCGCTCGATCTGCCGCACCGCGCCCTGGCCATCGCTGCCGGCACAGACCAGCGTCGCATACGGCCGGCCCTCGATGCGGCCCAGCACCGGGTAGTAGCAGCGGTCGAAGAAGTCCTTCATCAGCCCGGCCATCGACGCCAGGTTCTCCGGTGCGACGAACAGGTAGCCATCGGCGGCCAGCAGCTCGGTCGGGCCGGCCTGCGTCGCGGCGACCAGCTGCACGGCCGTCGCCGCCTCGCTGCGCGCGCCGTCGGCCGCGGCCTGCGCCATCTGCGCGCTGCCGCCGGTCAGCGAATGCCAGACGATGAGCAGCGTCTTCACAGTTGGCGGTTGCGCGCCAGCGGCGGGTTCTTCGCGAAGTAGCGGCGGATGCCGGTGGTCAGCGCGTCGACCAGCTGGGCCTGGTAGTCCGGGTCGCGCAGCCGTTGTTCTTCCTCGGGGTTGGAGATGAAGGCGGTCTCCACCAGGATGCTGGGCACGTCCGGCGCCTTCAGCACCGCGAAGCCGGCCTGCTCGACCTGGCGCTTGTGCAGCCGGCCGACGCGACCCAGCGGCGCCAGCACCTCGTGGCCGAGCTTCAGGCTGTCCTTGATCTGCGCGGCGGTGCTCATGTCGAGCATGGTGCGCATCACGTGCTCGTCGCGCACCGCGCCGATGTTGATGCCGCCGACCAGGTCGGCGGCGTTCTCGCGTTGTGCCATCCAGCGCGCCGCGGCGCTGCTGGCGCCGCCCTGGCTGAGCGCGAACACGCTGGCGCCGCGCGCCTCGGGCCGCATGAAGGCGTCGGCATGGATCGACACGAACAGGTCGGCCTGCACGCGCCGCGCCTTGCGCACACGCTCGTGCAGCGGCACGAAGAAGTCGGCGTCGCGCGTCATCATCACGCGCAGGCTGGGCAGCGCGTTCAGCTGGTCGCGCAGGCGCAGCGCGATCTGCAGCACGACGTCCTTCTCCTTCGTGCCGGCGGGGCCGACCGCACCGGGGTCCTCGCCCCCGTGGCCGGGGTCGAGCGCGACGATGATCAGCCGGTCGATGCGGCGCTGCTCCTCGGCGCTGGGCGGCGGTGGCGGGGCAGGCGGCGCCTTGGTCTGCACCGGCGGCTGCACCGGCGGCGGTGGTGCTGCCGCGGGCGGCGGTGCCGGCAACGCCGGCTTGTCGACACGGGCGATCAGCTCGCCGAGTGCGTCGCGCACGCTCTGCGCGGCGCGCTGGTCGGCGCTTTCCTTGTCGCGCACCAGCGCCAGCAGCGGGTCCGCCTCCTGCGTCGGGTACAGGTCGAACACCAGCCGGTAGCGGTAGGCGGCCACCGGCTCGAGGGCGAACTGCTGCGGCGCCACCGGCTGCTTCAGGTCGAGCACCAGGCGCACCACGCGCGGCGCGTTCTGGCCGACGCGCACGCCGGCGATGTACGGATCGTCGCTCTGCACCTTGCCGACCAGCTCGCGCAGCGCGGGGTCCAGCGTCAGGCCGTCGATGTCGACCAGCAGCCGCGGCGGGTTGTGCAGCAGCTGGTGACGCGCCTGCAGCGCCTGGTCGGATTCGAGCGTGACGCGCGTGTAGTCGGCGGCCGGCCAGACGCGCACGCCGATGATCGCCGCGCCCCAGGCGCGGTGCAGCACGCCGAAGCTGCAGACCAGCGTGCCCAGGCGCTGCAGCGCGACGCGGCGGCTGGTCATCGGG
>DAORHX010000515.1:0-2965 GCA_035438245.1 Rubrivivax sp. | reverse complement strand
GCCTGCACCTGGCAAACATTGCGCCCCTGGCGCAGCAGTTGCACACCGATCTCGACCTCGCCCGCGCTCACCGGGCCGACGAAGCAGGTCTGCAGGCCGCGCAGGCTGGCTTCGGCCGGCCAGGCGTGGCCGGCGATGTCGCGCATCGCCACCACGCCGAGCGTCGAGATCAGGCCGCCGTAGCAGGTGCGGCCCTGCTGCCAGTCGGCGGTGACCGGAAAGTGCACCGCCTGCACGGCGATGCGGCGGCGCTCGATGAGCGAGCCGATGCTGTTCTTGGCCATCCTGGGAGCATGGAGCGGATCAGCCGCTGATTATCCCAGCGGCCCCGCGATGGCATGATGCGTGCACGCGGCCGCCGTAGGCCGCCACGGAGCGATTTGCCCATGGATCAGCGCGTCACGACCCCGCTTGCGACCAACCCGCTGCTGCAGGATTGGGGCATGCCCTACGGGCTGCCGCCCTTCGCGCAGTTCCGTCCCGAACACTTCGCGCCGGCCTTGCGCGAGGCGATGCAGGTCAACCGTGGCGAGCTGGATGCCATTGCCGCACAGGCCGAGCCGCCGAGCTTCGACAACACCATCGCCGCCTTCGACCGCTGCGCGCGGCTGCTGGCGCGCATCGAGTCGGTGTTCTACAACCTGACCGCGTCGCACACCTCGCCGCAGCTGCAGGCGGTGCAGCGCGAGCTGGCCGCGCCGCTGGCCGCGCACTACAGCGCGGTGTTCATGCACGCCGCGCTGTTCGCCCGCGTCGATGCGCTGCACGCACGGCGCGATGCGCTGGGCCTGACGCCCGAGCAGCTGCGGCTGCTCGAGCGCACACACTTGGACTTCGTGCGCGCCGGCGCCAGGCTCGCACCCGACGCGCAGGCACGCTATGCGCAGCTGATGGAGCGGCTCGCCGAACTGACCACGCAGTTCGGCCAGAACGTGCTGCATGACGAGGCGGCGTACCAGCTGGTGCTGCAGGGCGAGGCGGACCTGGCCGGACTGCCCGGCTTCGTGCGCGACGCGGCGCGCCAGGCCGCGCTCGAGCGCGGCATCGCCGACGGCCACGTGATCACGCTGTCGCGTTCGCTGATCGTGCCGTTCCTGACCTTCTGCGAACGCCGCGACCTGCGCGAGCAGGCGTGGCGCGCCTGGGTCACGCGCGGCGAACACGACGGCGAGCACGACAACCGGCCGGTGGCGCGGCAGATCCTGCAACTGCGCAGCGAGCAGGCCGCGCTGCACGGGCACGCCAGCTATGCCGAGTATGCGCTGACCGACACGATGGCCGGCACGCGCGCGGCCGTGCACCGGCTGCTCGACGATGTCTGGCCGCGCGCGCTGGCCGCGCTGCAGCGCGAGCGCGACGAACTGCGGCAGCTGATGCACGAGCAGGGCGCCGGCGCGCAGCCGCTGCAGGCGTGGGACTGGCGCTACTGGGCCGAGAAGGTGCGCCAGCAGCGCTATGCGCTGGACGACGCGCAGATCAAGCCGTACTTCGCGCTGCCGCGCGTCGTGCAGGCGGCCTTCGACTGCGCGCAGCGGCTGTTCGGGCTGCGCTTCACGCCGCGCGACGACCTGCCGGTCTACCACCCCGACGTCAAGGCCTACGAGGTGCGCGATGCCACCGGCCGCGTCATCGCCATCTTCCTGCAGGACAACTTCGCGCGCACGTCCAAGCGCAGCGGGGCATGGATGAGCACGCTGCGGCTGCAAAGCCGCAACGAGCCCGGTGGCGGCAGCGCGCTGCCGGTGGTGCTGAACAACAACAACTTCGCCAAGGGCGCGCCCGGCGCGCCGACGCTGCTGTCGCTGGAGGACGCGCGCACGCTGTTCCACGAGTTCGGCCACGGGCTGCACGGCATGCTGTCCGA
Source organism: Rubrivivax sp. (assembly GCA_035438245.1). Lineage (GTDB taxonomy): Bacteria > Pseudomonadota > Gammaproteobacteria > Burkholderiales > Burkholderiaceae_C > Rubrivivax. The sequence goes on along the minus strand of DAORHX010000515.1, from coordinate 1,101 downwards.
CGTCACCTACGAACGCCTGTCCGGCACGCAGGTGCTGAAGGACTTCGTCGAGCTGCCGTCGCAGCTGTTCGAGCACTGGATCACCGACAGCCAGGTGCTGAAGCAGCATGCGCGCCACTGGCAGACCGGCGCGCCGCTGCCCGACGCGCTGATCGAGCGGCTGCACGCGGCTCGGCGCTTCAACCAGGGCTACGAGACGGTGCGCTACTGCGCCAGCACCTATGCCGACATGGCCGTGCATTCGCTGCCGCGCGAGCAGATTCCCGCCGACCTCAGCGCCTGGGAAGCCGACGAGCTGCGGCGGCGGGGCCTGCCCGACGGCGTCGGCATGAACCACCGGCTCGTGCACTTCCAGCACCTGTTCGCCGGCTCGGGTTATGCCGCCGGCTACTACGTCTACCTGTGGGCCGAGGTGCTCGATGCCGATGGCTACGAGGCATTCGAGGAAGCCGGCGACCCGTTCGATGCGCAGGTCGCCGAGCGGTTGCGCCGCCATGTCTACGCCAGCGGCAACAGCGTCGAACCGGGTGCGGCCTACGCCGCGTTCCGCGGCCGCGCGCCGCAGGTCGGGCCGCTGCTGCGCAAGCGCGGGCTGGTGCCGGTCTAGGCCTGGCCTAGGGCCGTGGCGCAGGGGGCGGCCCGAAGATCGCCTCCAGCGAGCGCATGAACGCGCGCAGGTCCAGCGGCTTGGTCCAGTAGTCGGCGAAGCCGGCCTGCAGCGCGCGCTGGATGTCGTCGGGCATGGCGTTGGCCGACAGCGAGATGCACGGGATGCCGGCGGTGGCCGGGTCGGCGCGCAGCCGGCGCAGCACCTCGTGGCCGTCGATGTCGGGCAGCTGCATGTCCACCAGGATCAGCGCGGGGCGCGTGCGGCGCGCCAGCTCGACGCCGCCGAGGCCGTCGCCGGCGGTGTCCAGCTGCAGGTCGGGGCGCTGCGCCAGCAGCTCCTGCACGATCAGCAGGTTCACCGGGTTGTCCTCGATGTACAGCAGCCGCGTGGCCTGCGCCGGCCGGTGAGCGCGCTGCAGCGCCGGCGTGGCCGATGGGGCCGGTGGCGCCGGCGCTGGCCAGCCGGGTCGCCGCACAGGTGCAGGGCGAGCG
>DAORHX010000514.1:0-2967 GCA_035438245.1 Rubrivivax sp. | reverse complement strand
ATCGCCGACTTCACCGTCACCGAGCAGATGCTCAAGCAGTTCATCAAGATGGTGCACCCGCGCTCGATGATGCGCCCGAGCCCGCGCATCATCATCTGCGTGCCCTGCGGCTCGACCCAGGTCGAGCGCCGCGCCATCCGCGAATCGGCGCTCGGCGCCGGCGCTTCCGACGTGTACCTGATCGAAGAGCCGATGGCCGCCGCCATCGGCGCCGGGCTGCCGGTGTCGGAAGCCTCCGGCTCGATGGTCGTCGACATCGGCGGCGGCACCACCGAGGTCGGCGTCATCAGCCTCGGCGGCATGGTCTACAAGGGCTCGATCCGCGTCGGCGGCGACAAGTTCGACGAGTCGATCATCAACTACATCCGCCGCAACTACGGCATGCTGATCGGCGAGCCGACCGCCGAGCTGATCAAGAAGAGCATCGGCTCGGCCTTCCCCGGCTCCGAGGTGCGCGAGATCGAGGTCAAGGGCCGCAACCTCAGCGAAGGCGTGCCGCGCAGCTTCACCATCAGCAGCAACGAGATCCTCGAGGCGCTGACCGACCCGCTGAACCAGATGGTCAGCTCGGTGAAGAACGCGCTCGAGCAGACGCCGCCGGAACTCGGCGCCGACATCGCCGAGCGCGGCATGATGCTCACCGGCGGCGGCGCGCTGCTGCGCGACCTGGACCGGCTGCTGGCCGAGGAGACCGGCCTGCCGGTGCTGGTCGCCGAGGACCCGCTGACCTGCGTGGTGCGCGGCTGCGGCATGGCGCTGGAGCGCATGGACCGGCTGGGCGGCATCTTCACGTCCGAGTGAGCGGCTGAGTCCCCCGCAGCCCGTGCACGCGCGGCCGCCATGGCGCTAGGCACCCTCGACCGCACGCCCCCCCCGTTCTTCCGCCAGGGCCCCTCGGCGCTGACGAAGCTGGCCTTCTTCTCGGCGCTGGCGCTGTTCCTGATGGTGGCCGACACGCGCTTCGAGTTCGCCAAGCCGTTGCGCGCCGCGCTGGCCACCGCGCTGCTGCCGGTACAGCGCACGGTCGGCGTGCCGGTGCAGCTGTGGCAGATGTCGAGCGACTACCTGCGCGGCCTGAGCAGCGCACTGAGCAACGAGAAGGCCGCGCAGGCGCAGCTCGCGCAGCAGGCCGAGAAGGCCGCCCGCGCCGAGCGGCTGGAACGCGAGAACGCACGACTGCGCGCGCTGCTCGAACTGAAGCCGCAGCTGCAGGTGCGCAGCAGCGCTGCCGAGGTGCTGTACGAGGCGGCCGATCCGTTCTCGCGCAAGCTGTTCATCGACCGCGGCGCGGCGCAGGGCGTGGCGCTCGGCGCGCCGGTGATCGGCCCCGACGGCGTGCTCGGCCAGGTGACGCGCGTCTTCCCGCTGAGCGCGCAGGTGACGCTGCTGATCGACAAGGATGCGGCGATCCCGGTGCTCAACGCACGCACGCAGGCGCGCAGCGCGGCGTTCGGCGGCGCCGGCGGCGACGCGATGGAGCTGCGCTACATGGCGGCCAATGCCGACGTGCAGGTCGGCGACGAGCTGACCACCAGCGGCGTCGACGGCGTCTATCCGCCGGGCTTGCCGGTGGCGCGCGTGACGACGGTCGAGCGGCGCGCCGAATCCGGCTTCGCGCGCATCCTGCTGGCGCCCAGCGCGTCGGCCGACGGCGTGCGCCACGTGCTCGTGCTGGAGCCAATGGCGCTGCAGATGCCGCAGCGCGCGCCGCCCGCGCCCGAGCCCGAGAAGCCCGCCAAGCCCGAACGCGCCGCCAAGGGCGCGCGCCGCTGATGCGCGAGGAGGCCGACGTGACCAAGCCGCAAGCGGGGGGCGCGCCATGATCATGCCGCGCGGCTCGAACCAGCTGCTGCTGCCGGTCAACCCCTTCTTCATCGCGCTGACGCTGTTGTTGGCGCTGGGGCTGAACCTGCTGCCGCTGGGCCGGCACCCGGCGCTGCCGGACCTGCTGGCGCTGGTGCTGGTGTTCTGGAACGTGCATCAGCCGCGCCGCGTCGGCGTCGGCGTGGCCTTCGTCTTCGGCCTGCTGATGGACGTGCACGAAGGGGCGCTGCTCGGCCAGCATGCGCTGGCCTACACGCTGCTGAGCTTCGGCGCGATCAGTGCGCATCGCCGGCTGCTGTGGTTCAGCCTGGCCGAGCAGGCGGTGCAGGTGCTGCCGCTGTTCCTGGCCGCGCACCTGGTGTCGCTGATCGTGCGCATGCTGGCCGGCGGCATGTTCCCGGGCTGGGAACTGCTGCTCGCGCCGCTGTTCGAAGCGTTGCTGTGGCCCGTTATTACCGCGTTGCTGCTGGCGCCGCAGCGCCGGCCGCCCGACCCGGATCAAAATCGACCGCTGTGAAGACCATGCGGTTCCCGGCCAGGCAGCCACCGTGCAGGCGGCTTTGCCGGGCCGCGGGCGGCGCCCCCTCGAAGGGGAGCGGCGCAGCCGCTTTGCGGGGGTGGTCCGTTGTCTGAACTGAAGAACCTCGAGAACGAGCTGGACCGTTTCCGGCTGCGCCTGCTCGCGGCCGGCGTGTTCGTGCTGCTGGCGTTCGCGCTGCTCGGCGCGCGGCTGGCGCATCTGCAGGTCGTGCGCCACGAGGACCTGGCGGCGCAGGCCGAGACCAACCGCACCGCGGTGCTGCCGATCGTGCCCAACCGCGGCCGCATCCTCGACCGCAACGGCGAGGTGCTGGCCACCAACTACTCGGCCTACACGCTGGAGATCACGCCGTCGAAGGTCGACGACCTCGAGGCGACGATCGACACGCTGTCCGGCATCGTCGAGATCGGCGTGCGCGACCGGCGCCGTTTCCGGCGGCTGCTCGACGAAGGCAAGAGCTTCGAATCGCTGCCGATCCGCACCAAGCTCAGCGACGAGGAGGTCGCGCGCTTCATGGCGCAGCGCTTCCGCTTCCCCGGCGTCGATGTCAAGGCGCGGCTGTTCCGCAACTATCCGCTGGGCGAGACCGGCAGCCACCTGCT
>DAORHX010000513.1:0-2978 GCA_035438245.1 Rubrivivax sp. | reverse complement strand
GCGATCGGCTGCTGCAGCCGCAGCTGCCGCTGCAACTCGACGATGCGCTCGGCCTGCTGCTGGACACGGCGCGCCAGTTCGGCCCGCGCCTTCAGCCCCGGTGCCTGCGCCTGCAGCGTGCGCAGCTCGTCGTGCAGCGCAGCCAGCGCGGTGTCGCGGCCGATGGCCTCGGCGCGCAGCTGCATCGTCTGCGCCTGCGCGCGCTCCAGCCGTGCCTGCAGCGCAGCGCCGTGTGCCTGCGCGCGCCGCCGCAGGCCCTCGGCTTCGGTGCGCAGCGCGGTGTTCTCGGCCTGCAGCGCCTCGAAACGCGCGCGGTCGACGCGCTGCGCGGCGCCGAGCTGGTGCTGCAGCATGTGCACGTCGGCCAGCACCTGGTCCTCGAGCGCCGTGTCGCAGCGCGGATGGGTCAGCGTGGCCCACAGCGCACCCGGCATGCGCTCGTCATCGCGCCGCTCGCGCCAGGCTTCGGCCAGCGCCTGCGTGCTGCGCAGCACGGCCAGCTGGCGCACCGCAAGCACGAAGCGGGCCTCCAGCGCCTTGTGCATCGCCTCCGACAGCCCGCCGCGGCGCTTGCATTCGGCCACCGCCAGGCAGTGCAGCCGGTAGTCGTCGTCGTCGCGATGCGCGGGCTGCACCTTCGCGATCAGACGGCGCAGCCCGTCGATCGGCAGGCACACGCCGAGCAGCGGGCAATGGGTCGCGCTGTCGAGGTCCCACAGGCGACGGCGACGCGACCCGGGTTCGGCCAGCGCCGGCTTCGGCGCCTCTGGCGCACAACAGGCCAACATGTTGGGTGGTGGCGCGGCGGGCCGGGGTTCGAGCAGGTTCATCGGCGGGAGAGCATGTGGATCGCGCCCAAACTCTAATGCGAATTGTTCGTATTTACAAGCAACCAAGATCCCTGTGGGAACATGCGTCGCCGTGACACGCGTGGAGGCACGATGGCCAAGCCCTTTCCCGACGACCCGTTCCTGCGCGGCTACTACGCGCCCTTGCACATGGAGTGCGATGCACCGAACCTGCCAATCAGCGGCAGCTTGCCGCGCGAACTGAACGGCTGGCTGTACCGCAACGGGCCGAACCCGCAGTTCGCGCCGCGCGGGCCGTATCACTGGTTCGCGGGCGACGGCATGCTGCACGCCTTCCACCTGCAGGACGGGCGCGTCGCCTACCGCAATCGCTGGGTGCGCACGCCCAAGTGGCAACTCGAGCACGACGAGGGTGAAGGCCTGTCGGGCGCGTTCGGCAACCCGCGCTTTTCCGACCCGCGCATCGTGCAGCTCGGCTCCACCCTGGCCAACACCAACGTCGTCTGGCACGGCGGCCGGCTGCTGGCCCTGGAGGAGGCCCATGCGCCTTTCGAGGTCGACCCGGTGACGCTGGCGCCGAAGGGATACCACGACTTCGGCGGCAAGCTGGTCGGGCCGATGACCGCGCACCCCAAGCTCGATGCGCGCAGCGGCGAGATGGTGTTCTTCGGCTATGCGGCCAAGGGCCGCTTCACGCCGGACCTGTCGCTGCACGTTGTCGATGGCGACGGCACGCTCGTGCGTTCGCAGTGGTTCCAGGCGCCCTACCCGAGCATGGTGCACGACTTCGTGGTGACGCGTGACTGGATCGTCCTGCCGGTGTTCCCGCTCACCGGCTCGATGGATCGCGCGATGAAGGGCCTGCCGCCCTTCGCCTGGGAACCGGACAAAGGCACCCACGTGGCGCTGGTGCCGCGCAGCGGCTCGGTCGACCCGGTGCGCTGGTTCAGCGGCGACCCGTGCTACGTCTTCCACCCGATGAACGCTTTCGACACGCCCGACGGCAAGGTGGTGTGCGACATGATGAAGTACCCGGTGGCGCCGCTGTTCCCCGCGCCCGATGGCCGCCCGGCCAGCGGCGCGCCGCCGCAGGCGACGCTGGTGCGCTGGACCTTCGACCCGCGGGCCTCGTCGGGCAGCTTCGGCGAGCAGCCGCTGGACGACAGCCCGGGCGAGTTCCCGCGGCTGGACGAGCGCTACACCGGACGACCCTATCGCCACGGCTACTTCGTGGTCGGCGAGGTCACCGATGCCGGCCGCGGCCGCGACGCGCGCGACGGCCTTGCGCACATCGACCACGATCGCGGCACGCTGAGCCGCTGGATGCCGGGCGTCGGCGACCACTGCGGCGAGCCGGTGTTCGTGCCGCGCGGCACCGATGCCGCCGAAGGCGACGGCTTCCTGCTCAGCGTGGTCTACCGCGGCGCGACCGGCTGCAGCGACCTGGCGGTGTTCGACGCGCAGCACCTGCAGGACGGCCCGCTCGCCCTGGCGCACCTGTCGCACCGCGTGCCCGCCGGCTTCCACGGCAACTGGCGCGACGCGACGGCCTGAGCGGCCATCAACGTGCGGCCGGCGGCTCCTGGTCGGTGGGGATCGCCGCCACCAGGCGGTAGAAGGCGACCGCGCGGTTGATGTAGGAAGCGTCGCTGCCGATCGGCATCATCGCCGAGGCCATGCGCGTGCGCGTCAGGCTGTAGAAGGTCCACACGCCGGCGCTGCGCCGCTCGATGAAGTACGCGGTCTGCATCTCGCCGGCGGCGAACAGCGTGATCAGCGTCATCTTCACCGGCGTCACGTTGTCGGTGACCACCTGCAGCCGGTCGCGCTCGGACAACAGCACGCGCTCGCGGTAGATGGTCTTGCCCGACGAGCGGTTGTCGCTCTGCGCGTAGTACAGCGCCGCGCCCTTGACGAACTGCGCCGGCGCGAAGTCGTCGCGCCGCAGGCCCACCTCGGGGCCGCTCAGCGCGAAGGCCTCGGTGACCAGCGGCTGCCAGCGCTTCTCGGTGGTCGACCAGTAGCGCACCTGGTTCTTCGCCGAGATCGCGCCGATGCGCGCCAGCAGCAGCTCGATGTCGCCGTCGTGCCTGAAGCTGCCGGCCACCGCGACCAGGATGTCGGCATTCGATGCCGTCCAGCCGGTGCAGGCCGGCCAGGCCATGCACG
>DAORHX010000512.1:0-2979 GCA_035438245.1 Rubrivivax sp. | reverse complement strand
GGCGAGGCCGCTCGAGCCCAGCGGCCGGGCCGCGCCTGCAGTTCCGACTCGCATCCCCGGCGCCGCTGTCGGACGTCCGGGCGCCGCCTGCTCCCCTTGTCGGGTCGAGCGCGGTCCGCTGTGCGTTCCCGAGGCCGCGCCTTTCACCGCGGCCGGGCTGGTCCCGATGCCCTCGCGCCTGCGCGCGCCTTGCCGCGGACTGCGTCACCTGCGCCGAAGCGGTGGCCAGAGAGAGGGTTTCTACTGTTTTAATGAGTACGCCTCACTAAGTACAGTGCTGTTGACGGGGAACGCAATCCATCATCGCTGCATCGAGGCAAGAATGCACTGCGAAGTGTCTGTGCGACACACGTGAACACGGTTCATTAAAGATATGCTCAAGGTGACCAACCTGCGTGTGCTCTACGACGACGTCGTCGAGGGCGTGCGCGATGTTTCGCTGCAGGTGGCGCCACGCCAGATCGTCGCGCTGCTCGGCGCCAACGGCGCCGGCAAGTCGACCACGCTGAAGGCGCTGTCCGGTGTGCTGTACGCCGAGGACGGTGCCGTGGCCGAAGGCAGCATCACGCTCGAAGGCCTCGACCTGGCGCGCTGTGCGCCGCATGAGATCGTGCGCCGCGGCATGGTCCAGGTGCCCGAAGGGCGGCGCCTGTTCGACACGCTGACGGTCGACGAGAACCTTGCCACCGGTGGCCTGGCGCGCTCGCCGGCGGCGGCGGCGCGGGCACGCGAACGCGCGCTGGCGCTGTTCCCCGAGATCGTCCCGCACTGCCGTCGCGTGGCCGGGTTGTTGTCCGGCGGCCAGCAGCAAATGGTGGCCATCGCCCGGGCATTGATGAGTGAGCCTCAATATCTGCTGCTGGACGAACCCTCGCTGGGTCTGGCGCCGCAGATCATCGATGTCATCTTCGACGCCATCCGGCGCTTGCGCGACGAGGCCGGCCTGGCCGTGCTGCTGGTCGAACAGAACGCCCACCTGGCGCTGCAGGTGGCCGACCACGGTTATGTGGTGGACCGCGGCCGCGTCGTGCTCGACGGCACGGCGGCACGCCTGCTGGCCAACGAGGACGTGCGCGAGTTCTACCTCGGCCTGGGAGACGCCGGCGAGCGCCGCAGCATGCGCGAGGTCAAGCACTACCGGCGCCGCAAGCGCTGGCTGTCCTGAGACGAGGCAGGGGCGCGACGATGAACCCGATGCTCGACATCGCCGGCGTGGGCAAGCGCTTCGGCGGCGTGCAGGCTCTGGCCGAGGTCAGCCTGGCGGTGCGGCCGGGCGCGATCTGTTCGGTGATCGGTCCCAACGGCGCGGGCAAGACCACGCTGTTCAACCTGGTGTCGGCCTTCTTCAAGCCCGACGAAGGCCAGATCCGCATCGATGGCAAGCCGCTGACCGGCGGCGCTCCGCATCGGCTGCCGCGCCTGGGCGTGGCACGCACCTTCCAGAACCTGGCGGTGTTCAAGCACCGCAGCGTGGTCGAGAACATCCTCGTCGGCATGCACAGCCGCATCCGCAGCGACGTGTTCTCCGCCGCGGCCTTCCTGCCCTGGGTGCGGCGCGCCGAGATCGGTGCGCGCGAGCGCGCCGAGGAGATCATCGAGTTCCTGGAGATCGAAGCCTGGCGCGACGCGCCGGTCGGTGGCCTGTCCTATGGCCTGCAAAAGCGCGTCGAACTCGGTCGTGCGCTGGCCATGCAGCCGCGCCTGCTGCTGCTCGACGAGATGGTCTCGGGCATGAACCAGGAAGAGACCGAAGACATCGCGCGCTTCATCCTCGACATCCGCGAGGAGCGCGGCGTCACCGTGGTGATGATCGAGCACGAGATGGGCATCGTGATGGACATCTCGGACCAGGTGGTGGTGCTGAACTTCGGCCGCAAGATCGCCGAAGGCAGTCCGGCCGAGGTGTCCAACGACGAGCGTGTCGTTGCGGCCTACCTGGGCAGCAGGAGAGCCGCATGAGCGGTCGACGCAAACTGGCCGATCACCCGAGCGCCACCTTGGCCGAGGCGGCGCGGCGCGGCGCGGCCACGCTGCCCGGCCTGCTGTTGCAGCGTGCGCAGCAGCAGCCGCTGCGCCTGGCGCTGCGCGAGAAGCAGCGTGGCATCTGGCAGCGCCACAGCTGGGCCGACTACGCCGAGCGCGTGCGCGAGCTGGCCTTGTTCCTGCGCACCCAGGGCGTGGCCGCCGGCGACGCGGTGGCCATCATCGGCGACGGCTCGCCGGGCTGGTTCTTCGCCGATCTGGCGACGCAGGCGCTGGGCGGGGTCGCCGTCGGCGTCTACCCCACCAACCCGTGGCCCGAACTGCAGTACATCGTGCGCCACTGCGGCGCGCGCGTCGCCGTCTGCGGCGACCAGGAGCAGGCCGACAAGGTGCTGGCCGCGCTCGAGCGCGAAGGCGGCCTGCCGCGGCTGGGCCTGATCGTCGTCATCGATCCCAAGGGCATGCGCCACTACGACGACGCGCGCATCGTCACCTTGGACGCGGCGCTGGCGCGCGGCCGCGAGCTGCGCACCGCCGAGCAGCGCGCCGGCCAGGGCTGCAGCATCGAGCGTGCGGTGGCCGCGCTGCGCCCCGGGCAGGACGCGATCATCGTCTACACCTCGGGCACCACCGGCATGCCCAAGGGCGCGCGCATCAGCCACCACAGCATCGTCACCGCGTCGCGCGTGCTCGGCGAGGTCTACGGCTTCGAGGGCCGTGCGCTGTCGGCGCTGTGCTACCTGCCGCTGTGCCATGTCGCCGAGCGGCTGTTCTCCACCGTCACGCAGCTGGTGTGGGGCAGCGTCGTCAACTTCGCCGAGTCCATCGACACGGTGGCGCACGACCTGCGCGAGATCGCGCCGACCTACTTCCTGGGCGTGCCGCGCATCTGGGAGAAGATGCAGCGCGACGTGCTGCTCGCCGCGCAGGACGCGCAGCCGCTGGCGCGCCGCGCCTTCGCGCTGGTGCTGCGCGTGGCCTCGCGGCTGGCCGACC
>DAORHX010000511.1:0-2980 GCA_035438245.1 Rubrivivax sp. | reverse complement strand
TCGCCCTGGCGGGCAGGCGCCCTTTCGGATCCCACGAAGGAATACACCATGTCCACCCGCATATCGATGAACCCGCCTGCCTGCCCGGTCTGCCCTGGCCGCGGCCTGCCCCTCGGCCAACTCGGCCCATTTCGCTGGTACCGCTGCCGCGCTTGCGGCATCGACTTCCATCAGCGCACGAAAGCGTCGGCAGGCGCATCGCGCCGGCAGGCCGGGAGCACGCCATGAGCGCGCAAGCATTGACCCGCCTGCGCGAGCTTGCGGAGCCGATCGCCGTGCTGTCCGCCGCGCACCTTTCAGCCGGCACGCGCCAGCTGCTGCAGCAGAACCGGTTGTCCGTCAACGCCTATCCGACGCCGACCGGGGGCTTCGTCTACGTCGGTTCACCCCGCTACGACACCCCGCTGGAGGCCGACCTCGCGCACCTGTTCGAAGTCGCCGAGCGCGCAGGCATCGTCTGGCTGAAGTTCGACCCGTATGGCACCGTGGTCGCCGGCATCGAAACCTTCGGGGAGCTGGAGCCGGCCTCATGAGCCGGTACCGGCAGGATTCCTCCGACTGACGCTGCAGTGATGAACCTCGCGAGGCCAGGCCGCTACGGTCCTGGCCTCGCTGCCACGGCAGCGCTCATGGCAACGGCGGCCAGCGCGCCCTGCCCCGAGGTCAATGCCATGCGATCCAGGTCGATCACCGCGTCCGCCATCGCCGTCAGCTCCGGCGTCTGCGAGACGAAGAATTCGCGCTCGTAGCCGCCCAGCTCGAGCACCTTGCGCTTCATCGCGATGAACATGCGCTTGCGCTCGGCATCGAGGGCACCGTCGGCCTCGTCGCAGAAGAGCGTGCCGTAGCGCCGCTGCGACTGCTGGGCCAGATGGAGCGCCACGGCGCGCGTCAGGCATTCGTTGATCCACACCCGCTCGCCGCCGCTCATCAGGGCGACGCTCTTGTGGTCCCCCGACTCGCTGTCGTGAACCACGATGTCGAAGCCTTCGCGCGATTCTCCCTTTGCCGTTTCGACTTGCGTGCGGATCGCCACCGTGAAGCGCGCGCCGTAGCAGGCCAGCAGAAGATCGTTCGCCAAGCCCGACAGCGCGGGCCCCGCGTCCTCGATCGCCAGTGCGATCAAGCCGTCGTGGCTCATGCAGCGTGCGAACAGCAGCCAGTCGGCCAAGCGGCTCTGCACGCGGGCGATCGACGCGTCGAGCTCCAGTCGCCGCCGCTCGTGGCGGGAAAGGTCCGCGTCGGCAGCCTGGCACTTGTGCAGGTCCGCGAGCGCCGCCACATGCGCCTGTTCCGCTTGATCGAGCCGGCGGCGCGCCGCCGAAACACGCGCCGCGGCACCGGCCAGGCGTCGCGAATCTAAGCATGGCGGCAGCGTCGCCAGCATCTGCTCGACGGCCATGCCGTCGGCGCGATGCGCCTCATGGCGGGCATGCCGCTGCCGGCTGCTCTCCTCCCGCCCCGCGGCGATCGCCTGCCGCTCCGCGCGCTCGTCCTCCAACTCGCTGCCGGTCTCTGCCCTCTGTAGGGCCTGCAACTCATCCAGCAGCGCCGCCTGATCGTCCTGGGCGCGCAGCAGCTCGGCCCTTCGCCCGGCGAGCGCACGAAGATCGGTCTCGCGCGCCGCCGCCATGGCCGCCCGGCGTTCCGCGTCCCTGAGCGCGGCCGTGGTGGCCTGGAACTGCGCAGCCTGGGGCTCCAGGAGCTCGATGTCGCGCAGCAGCCCTGCCCGCTCGTCGGCAAGAAGGTCGATCTCCGCCCGTGCCGATGGCATCAAGCTCGCGGCCTCCCGCGCGTCGCCCAGGAGTTGGCAGCGCCCCTGCAACGGCAGGCCACTGCAGGGGACGGCACCGGTGAGCGCGAAGCGGCGCTGAAGTTCCTGGGCGCGTAACGCCGCCCGGCCGGCCGACTGTTCCACCGCCGCGAGGCGCTGTTTCGCGAGGGCCAACGCCTCGCGGGCCCGCACGACGCTCTCCAGCCGTGTGCGCGCCTCATCCACGCGCGCCGATCGTGCCGCGACGACGCGCCGCATCAGCGGCAATCGCCTGTGCGCGCGCTCTACCTTCGCCGCGTCCGCCAGCAGCTGCACGCAGCGCTGCAAGCGGGCTTCAGTGACGATGCGCTGTTGCCGCGATGCAGCCCGGCGCTGCGCGATCCGCCGGTCCAGCCGATCGGCGCGGTCGCGCAGATCGTGCTGCTGTTGATGCCATTCGAGCTCGGAGCGCTGCTGGGCTGCCGCGGCCAGCCGCAACTGTTCCTCCAGCCGCGCGCGTTGTTCATCGGCGGCAGCGGACTGCGCCTGTTCGGCCAGCAGGCAAGCCTGGGCCAGCTGCGCGGCGTCGCACTCGCTCCGCGCTGCAGAACATGCCTGCACCGCCGCGGCCACGCTGTGTTCCACGCCGGGCAACGCTTCCTGAGCGGCCCTTACCCTGTCCTCCTCCACCGAAAGCTCTGCCTGCCGAGTCCGCAGCGCGATCAAGCCCGACTTCAATCCGCGAGCGACCTCCTGGGCCCGGCTTCCCAGCCGCCCGATCTCGTCCAGCCCGAGCAGGTCGGCGAGCAGCCCCTTGATCTCGGCGTTGCGGTACTGGCTGAGGTGGCGCCGGCCCTGTGCGGCGAACACCGAAGTGAAAAAGGTGTCGGCGCTGCCGCAGATCGACTCGACGCAGCGGCTGTAGGTTTCGCAGCGCCCGTCCGAGATGGTGCCGTCGGCGATGCTCACCGGCCGCCAGTCATTGCCTTCCCGGCTGAACAAGTAGGCCTCGGTCCGGCGCCGGCCGCCGCTGCGGATCACCACCTGCGAGCGGTAGCGCCGGCCGGCCATCTCCCACACCAGCGTCTTCTCGCTTTCCGGCAGCACGACGTGCTCGTAGTACGAGAAGCCGCCCGCTCCACCCGACGCTGCGCGCGAAGGCATGACCAGGTAGGGGTGTTAGGTTGCATTCGCGAGTGTCAACAGAGTTGGCTCGCTCGACGCCAC
>DAORHX010000510.1:0-2985 GCA_035438245.1 Rubrivivax sp. | reverse complement strand
CGGCCGCCAACCGGTTGGCGAGGCTGCCGACGACGCGGCGGCTCCAGGCCGCGTCGGGCAACTGCACCCAGCGCGCGCCTTCGCCGACCGCATGCACCGGCTGCGCCAGCGCCTGCTGCAGCTCGGCGCGGCGCAGCGCGTCGAGCTCGTCGCCGATGCGGTCGTCGCGCAGCAGCTGCAGCGGGTCGGCATGGCGTGCCAGCCGCTGGTACAGCGCCTGCGGCGCGATGTGCTGGTCGCTTGCGGCGTCGCCGTAGGCGTTGTAGTTGATGCCCTCGCCGAGCCGGCGCAGCTGCTGCCGTGCGGTGTCGTCCAGGCCTTCGGCGGCGGCCAGCGCATCGGCCACCGCCGTCAGGTTGTCGCCGTAGGCGCCGACCAGCGCCCAGGCGCGCCAGCGGCCGCCGAGCAGACGGTCCATCAGCAGGCTGCTGCACAGGCGCGGGTCGGTGTCGATGCAGGCCTGCAGCGCCGCATGCTGCGGCACCCGGTCGACCTCGTGGTGGTCGACGTAGCGCACCTGCACGCCGGCGTCGAGCAGCCGCGTCAGCGCCGCCAGGTTGCGTTGCATCGACAGGTCGCACACCAGCACCTCGTCGCCGGCGCGTGCCGGCACCGCCTGCAGCAGCTCGATCTCGCGCTTCAGCCCGGTGACCAGCGTCGCCGGCGCCGGATGCGCCAGCCGCCACTGCAGCACGGCGCACAAGCCGTCGGCGTCGCCGTTGCAGACGTCGAAGCGGCGCATGCCGCGGATCACTCGCGTTCGATGTGCGTCGGCGACATGCCTTCGGCGGGGGCGCCGCTGTCGGGGTCGATCCAGTCGGACACGCCGAGTTCGCTTTCCGCCTCGGCCAGCGTCTCGCCGGGGGTCCAGCCGCCGGCATCGCCCGAATCCATGTCGGCCAGTGCCTCCGCGTAGCTGTCGAAGGGGCCGATCTCTTGCCTGCCGTCGATCGCCACCCAGTAGTAGCCGTCGGGTCGCGAGCGGATGCGCTCGCCGAGGTCGCTGGTATCCAGCGCTTCTTCGTCCGCAGCGCCGGCCGGCGCCACCGGGGCGGCGGCCACCTTGCCGCGGGCCGTGCGGGGGGTCTTGTGGCGCTGTGTCATGAAAGCTCCCTTGGAGGATGTCGCGGTACGCGGTACCCGAGCCTACCGCAACGCCTCGCGCACGAAGTCCAGCCGGTCCTGGCCGAAGAACATCTGCTCGCCGACGAACATCGTCGGCGCGCCGAACACGCCACGCGCCACCGCTTCCTCGGTGGTGGCCGCCAGCCTGGCCTTGACCTGCGCGTCACCGGCCAGCGCCAGCAGCGCGTCGGCGTCGAAGCCGGCGCGCTGCAGCACCTGGGCGAACACCTGGGCATCGCCGAGGTTGCTCGGCGATGCCCACATCGCGCGGTAGACGGTGCCGACATAACGCTCGAACTCGGCCGGCCGGTGCAACTGCAGGCCCGTCGCCACGCGCATCAGCGTCAGCGTGTTGATCGGGAAGTGCGGGTTCATCGCCAGCTCGACGCCGTAGCGCCGCGCCCAGCGCGCCATGTCCTGGAACATCCAGCGTCCTTTGGCCGGCACCGTCACCGGACTGGCGTTGCCGGTGGCCTTGAACACGCCGCCGAGCAGCATCGGCCGCCAGACCAGTTGCGCGCCGGCTTCGGCCGCCAGCTTCGGCAACTGCGTCCAGGCCAGGTACGAGGTCGGGCTGCCGAAGTCGAAGAAGAACTCCACCGTGCGGGACATGACAGGGTCTCGAAACCGTTGAGAAGCGCCAAGTATGAGGCCCCGGGATAATCGCTGCCGTGGACAAGCAGCGCATCGTGGTGGGCCTTTCCGGCGGCGTCGATTCGGCGGTCGCGGCGTGGCTGCTCAAGCAGGCCGGGCACGAGGTGATCGGGCTGTTCATGAAGAACTGGGAAGGCGACGACGACGACGCCTACTGCAGCGCCAACGTCGACTTCGTCGATGCCGCGGCGGTGGCCGACGTGCTCGGCATCGAGATCGAACACGTCAACTTCGCCGCCGAATACCGCGAGCGGGTGTTCGCCGAGTTCCTGCGCGAATACCGCGCCGGGCGCACGCCGAACCCGGACGTGCTGTGCAACGCCGAGATCAAGTTCAAGGCCTTCCTCGACCATGCGCTGCGCCTCGGCGCCGAGGCCATCGCCACCGGCCACTACGCGCGCGTGCGCGAACGCGCCGGCCGCTTCGAGCTGCTCAAGGGGCTGGACCCGCTGAAGGACCAGAGCTACTTCCTGCACCGGCTGAACCAGGCGCAGCTGGCGCGCACGCGCTTCCCGGTCGGCGAACTGCACAAGACCGAGGTGCGGCGCATCGCCGCCGAGATCGGCCTGCCCAATGCGCAGAAGAAGGATTCGACCGGCATCTGCTTCATCGGCGAGCGGCCGTTCCGCGAGTTCCTGAACCGCTGGCTGGCGCACGCGCCGGGGCCGATCCGCGACGAGCACGGCCGCACCGTCGGCCGCCACGTGGGCCTGAGCTTCTACACCATCGGCCAGCGCCAGGGGCTGGGCATCGGCGGGCTGAAGCAACGCGGTGCGGCGCGCGGCGGCGCCGAGCACACGCCGTGGTACGTGGCGGCCAAGGACCTGCCACGCAATGTGCTGCAGGTGGTGCAGGGTCATGATCACGCTGCGCTGCAGTCGGACACGCTGTGGGCCGAAGACGGCAGCTGGATCGCCGGCCAGCCGCCGCGGCCGGGGCGCTACGCGGCCAAGTCGCGCTACCGGCAGGCCGACGCCGACTGCACGCTGGCGGCGACGACAGGCGGCTTCAGGCTGGACTTCGACGCGCCGCAATGGGCGGTGACGCCGGGGCAGTCGGCGGTGCTCTACGACGGCGACGTGTGCCTGGGCGGCGGCGTCATCCAGCGCGCCGAGCGGGTGGCGACCGCCGCTACCGCCGCTACCGCCGCTACCGCCGCGTCTCACCGCGTGGCGGCGCAGGCGTGATGCTGCGCTCGTCGCTGCG
>DAORHX010000509.1:0-2986 GCA_035438245.1 Rubrivivax sp. | reverse complement strand
CCGCCGGCCGAGGTGGCGGCGCTGCCCGCCGCGCCCGCCGCCTGGGTGCAGCGCGCGGCCTATGCGCACGGCGTCTACGTGCCCGAGCCGCGCCATGCGGTCGAGGTCAGGGCGCAGGAAGAGCACCTGGCGCGCTGGCTGACGCGGCGCATCGACGTGCCGGTGAAGCTCTTCGATCTGCGCGAGCAGGGCTTCGAACTGGTCGGCGGACGCCTGCTGCCCGACGGCGCCGGCAAGAGCGCGCAGCTGATGTACGAGGATGCGCAGGGCCTGCGCGTCACGGTCTACCTGCGCAAGCCCGACGTGCCCACCGATGCCGCCTTCCGCTACCAGCGCCAGGGCGACGTCGGCGTGTTCTATTGGGTCGAGTCCGGCGCCGGCTATGCGCTGGTCGGCGCGCTGCCGAAGGAGCAGTTGCTGGCGCTGGCTGAATCCATCTACAAGCAGCATCCGGGGGCGGGCGGCGCCGCCAGCGCGCCGAAGTAGGCTGGCCGGACGGGCGGCGCCGGATAATCCCCCGCATGCAACTGACGCCGCAGCAGCAACGCAAGATCGACGACCTCTGTCGCCGCTATCGCGTGCGCACGCTGCGCCTGTTCGGCTCGGCTGCGGTAGGACGCGAGACGCCTTCGAGCGACGTGGACCTGCTCGTTGACTTCGCGCCCGGGCAAGCACCGAGTGCATTCGAACTCGTCGATCTTCGCGATGCGCTGTCGCGTGTCTTTGATGGGCGGCCGGTGGATCTCGCCTTCCCCGGCATCCTCGACAACCCGTACCGGCGGCGTGCCATCGAGCCGCAGCTTCAGCCGCTGTACTCGGTGGCTGCTGGCGCATGACGCTGGAATGGGGCCCACACTGACGATGAAGCTTGTCCTCACCGAGCCGGCGCGTGCCGACGAGGCCGAGCGGGACCGGCGCATCCAGCGTCAGAGGGCCCTGGTTGAGGACGGCTTGGCGAGCGGGCCGGCCGCAGAGGATGCGCCCGCCGACGCGGAGGAGCTGATGGCGATCGCGCTCGCCGACATCGCGTGAAGTCCGCTCGGACGCGCACCAGCGCCCCAAGCGTCCATGGTCGACGCAGCTTGGCGCAGCGCGTGAGCGGGCTGCACCGCGTGGCCGTCGTCCTGCTGCTCGGCTTCGCCAGCGGCCTGCCGCTGGCGCTGACCGGCCAGGCGATGCAGGCCTGGCTCAGCATGGAAGGGCTGGACGTCGCCACCATCGGCTTCCTCAGCCTGGTCGGCCTGCCCTACACCTTCAAGTTCCTGTGGGCGCCGCTGATGGACCGCTTCGACCTGCCCTGGCTGGGCCGGCGGCGCGGCTGGCTGGTGCTGACGCAACTGGCACTGGGCGGCGCGCTGCTGCTGCTGGCCTCGACCTCGCCCAGCGGCGCCACCCGCGCCTTCGCGTTGCTGGCAGTGGCGGTGGCCTTCATCTCGGCCTCGCAGGACGTGGTCATCGACGCCTACCGCACCGACCTGCTGCCCTCGCGCGAGCGCGGCCTGGGCTCGTCGCTCAACGTCATGGGCTACCGGTTGGCGATGATCCTGTCCGGCGGCATCGCGCTGATCTGGACCGACCCGGCGCAGGGCGGCGGCTGGGACTGGCCGCAGGTCTACCGCTTCATGGCCGCGCTGATGTTCGGCGCCGCCGTGCTCTCGGCGCTGCTGCTGCCCAAGGTGCCGATGCCGGACGTGAAGCCCACCGCGGCGCGGCACGACGTCATCGGCTTCCTCGCGGTGCTGGCCGCGGTGGCGGTCGGCTACCTGCTCGCCGACCGCTTCGCGCCGCCCATCGCGCACGCGCTGCTCGGCCCGCTGCTCGACGGCACGGCGCTGAACGACACGCTGAAGATCCGCTGGGAGAACCTGCTGGCGCTGCTGCTGGGCATCGGCTTCACGCTGCCGCTGGCCGCCTGGGCGGCACGCCGCGCGCGCTTCGAGACGCTGCTCGGCGGCCTGAGCAGCTACTTCGCGCAGCCCGGTGCGGCCGCTTTCCTCGCCTTCATCGTGCTCTACAAGCTGGGCGATGCCTTTGCCGGATCGCTGATGACGCCGTTCCTGCTGAAGAGCATGGCCTACAGCCCGGCCGAGGTCGGCGTGGTCAACAAGGTCATCGGCCTGTGGCTGACCATCGGCGGCGCGCTGCTCGGCGGCCTGCTGATGCTGAGGATCGGCCTGTGGCGCGCGCTGCTGCTGTTCGGCGTGCTGCAGATGGCCAGCAACCTGGGGTTCTGGTGGCTGGCGGCCGCCGGCAAGGGGCTGCTGCCCGGGCTGGTGCTGCCGGCCTTCGACTGGGGCTTCGTGCAGCTCAGCGCGCCGACGCCGGTGGACGGCGGGCTGCTGATGGTCATCGCCTTCGAGAACCTGTCCGGCGGCATGGGCACGGCGGCCTTCGTCGCCTTCCTGATGAGCCTGTGCAACCAGCGCTTCACCGCCACGCAGTACGCGCTGCTCAGTGCCTTCGCGTCGGTGGGCCGGGTCTGGGTCGGGCCGCTGGCCGGGGTGCTGGCCGAGTCGATCGGCTGGCCGGCCTTCTTCGTCGTCAGCACGGTCGCGGCGTGGCCTGCGCTGATCATGCTGTGGTGGCTGCGCGATAGCGTGCGCGCCCTCGAAGTGGACCCCGCCCAGGCCGCTGCCAGCGACGACTGACGCTTTGTTAGCCTGTCGCCCTGAAGGAACCTGCGCGCCGCAACCCGCATCGCAACACCATGGACGCCGACTTCGACACCGATGCCCCAGGGCCGTTGCACATCGCCGGCTGCCGAAGCAGGGCGCGGCGCACCCCGGAACCATCGATCGAGATGGCGTACCTGCACTCCATGGCGTCATTGTCCGCCCTCGCTGCCGCCACGTCAACGGGGACGGTATTGCTTCTCGCCCAGCAGTTGGCGCACGATCGGGGAGGGGGATCAGGATGCCTGGCGACCTGGTAGAAGAAACGCAATCCAGTCGACGCTATGGGCGCGTTGGCGCTGGGTATCCCAGAG
>DAORHX010000508.1:0-2986 GCA_035438245.1 Rubrivivax sp. | reverse complement strand
CAGTTCCACACGCGCATGTGCCGCGACTACGCCAACGGCAAGAACTGCTTCGTCGCCGGCGTCAACCCGAAGAAGGCCGGCGAGGACTTCGAGGGCATCCCGATCTACGCCAGCGTCAAGGACGCCAAGGCGCAGACCGGCGCCACGGTCAGCGTCATCTACGTGCCGCCGCCGGGGGCCGCGGCGGCCATCTGGGAGGCGGTCGAGGCCGATCTGGACCTGGCGATCTGCATCACCGAAGGCATCCCGATCCGCGACATGCTCGAAGTGCGCAACCGCATGAAGGCCAAGGAAGCCGCCGGCGGCAAGAAGACGCTGCTGCTCGGCCCCAACTGCCCGGGCACGATCACGCCCGACGAGATCAAGATCGGCATCATGCCGGGGCACATCCACAAGGCCGGCCGTGTCGGCGTCGTCAGCCGCTCCGGCACGCTGACCTACGAGGCGGTGGCGCAGCTCAGCGAGCTCGGCATCGGCCAGAGCAGCGCGGTGGGCATCGGCGGCGACCCGATCAACGGCCTGAAGCACGTCGACGTCATGCGGCTGTTCAACGAAGACCCGAACACCGACGCCGTGATCATGATTGGCGAGATCGGCGGCCCCGACGAGGCCGAGGCGGCGCGCTGGTGCAAGGCCCACATGAAGAAGCCGATCGTCGGCTTCATCGCCGGCGTCACCGCGCCGGCCGGCAAGCGCATGGGCCATGCCGGCGCGCTGATCTCCGGCGGCGCCGACACCGCCGAGGCCAAGCTGGCGGTGATGGAGGAATGCGGCTTCATCGTCACGCGCAACCCGTCCGAGATGGGCCGGCTGCTGAAGAAGGCGATCGGCGCGTAGACCTGCGCCGACTTCGCGGCAGCCAGGCCGCCCGGGCCGCCAAGCCAGGGCGGCCTCGTCGTTTCGCCGCCGCGCGACCTACGTAGCGGCCACAGTGCCTCTTCGCCGCGGGGCCCCTACACTCGCGGCACCGCCAGGATCGGCGGTCGGCACCGCACCGCACTTTTCACGAGGGGACACCAGCGATGGAAGAGTTCATGACCGCACAGTTCTGGCTCGCCGTGGGCCAGATCATCATGATCGACATCCTGCTGGGCGGCGACAACGCGGTGGTCATCGCGCTGGCCTGCCGCAAGCTGCCGGCGGCACAGCGCACCAAGGGCATCCTGTGGGGCACGGCCGGCGCCATCGTGCTGCGCGTGATCCTGATCTTCTTCGCGCTGACGCTGCTGCAGATCCCGTACCTGAAGATCGTCGGCGCGATCCTGCTGCTGTGGATCGGTGTCAAGCTGCTGCTGCCCGAGCACGAGGAGGAGCACGGCAACATCCAGGCCAGCGACAAGCTGTGGGGTGCAGTGAAGACGGTGATCATCGCCGACTTCGTCATGAGCCTGGACAACGTCATCGCCATCGCCGGCGCCGCCCAGGGCGCGCACGGCGACCACCAGATGGCGCTGGTGATCTTCGGCCTGGTCATCAGCATCCCGATCATCATCTGGGGCAGCCAGCTGGTCATCAAGCTGATGGACCGCTTCCCGGTGATCATCACGCTCGGCGGCATGCTGCTGGGCTGGATTGCCGGCCAGATGACCATCACCGACCCGGTGCTCGTCGGCTGGGCCGAAGCGCAGGGCGACTGGCTGAAGTACGGCGGCCCGGCGCTCGGCGCGCTGCTGGTGCTGGTGCTGGGCAAGTGGCTGGCCGCGCGCGCGGCAGCTGCGCGCGCACCGGCCGCCGCTGCCACGACGACCGAACTGGCGCCGCCGGGCGGCAGGCTGCGCAGCATCCTGGTGGCAGTCGACGGTTCGGCGAGCTCCGAGCGTGCGATCCGCTACCTGATCGCGATGCTCGAAGGCGCACGCCGCGACGGCGAGGGCCCGAAGCTGAGTGTGATCAACGTGCAGCGTCCGGTCTCCGGCGACGTGTCGCGCTTCGTGGCCAGCGACAGCTTGAAGGACTATCACCACGAGAACGCCGAGAAGGCGCTGGCGCCGGCGCGCGCGCTGCTCGATGCCGCGGGGTTGAAGTACGAGGAACTGCAGCGTGTCGGCGAACCGCCGACGCAGATCGCCGAGGCGGCCCAGGCGCAGGGCAGCGACCTGATCGTCATGGGCACGCGCGGCCTGGGCACGCACACCGCCGGGCTCATCGGCTCGGTGGCGCAGGGCACGGTCGCCGCCGCGGCGGTGCCGGTGCTGCTGGTGAAATAGCCGCGCCCGCGCAAGGGGCCCATGCAGTTTGCCGGCGAGCCGACCCTCGGCCCCTTTCGCCTCGTGCGCACGCTCGGGCGCGGCTCGATCGGCGTGGTGCACCTGGCGATCGACGGCCGCACGCAGCAGCCGCTGGCGCTGAAGGTGCTGAGTCTCGGCGCAGGGCTGGCCGAGGCCGACTACGCCCAGGCGCGAGACCGCTTCCTGGCCGAGGCCGAGACCGCACGGCGCCTGTCGCACCCGGACATCGTCAGCGTGCACGGCGCCGGCGAGCACGCCGGCCGCGCCTGGCTGGCGATGGAGCTGCTCGGCGGCTGCGACCTGAGCCGCTACACCCACATGTCGCGCCTGCTGCCCGAGCCGGTGGTGCTGGTGCTGGCCGAAAGGCTGGCGCGCGCGCTGGCCCACGCCCATGCGCGCGGCGTGACGCACCGTGACATCAAGCCCGGCAACGTCATGCTCGACCTGCCGGCCGCGCGCATCAAGCTCACCGATTTCGGCATCGCCGCACTGGCCGACGCCAGCCGCACGCGCACCGGCGTCGTGCTCGGCACGCCGTGGTATATGGCGCCCGAGCAGCTCGCCGGCGGCGTCGCCGATGCGCGCAGCGACCTCTATTCGCTCGGCGTGCTGCTGTTCCAGCTGCTCAGCGGCCGGCTGCCGCACGAACACGCGTCGCTCGGCGAGCTGCTGCGCACGGTGGCGCGCGAGCCGGCGCCGGACCTGCGCACGCTGCGCCCGCAGCTGGCGCCGCAGCTGGCGGCGGTGGTGGCGCAGGC
>DAORHX010000507.1:0-2993 GCA_035438245.1 Rubrivivax sp. | reverse complement strand
CGAGGCCGGCCGGCCGATGGCGGCCGTCCGGCTCTTCGGGATCGTGGCGCGGATGAAGGAGCTGCGCGGTCGCGCGCGGCAGGAAGCCGTAGGCGTAGAGGTAGTCCTCCTCCAGCCCCAACGCCGCGAAGCGCCGCTCGAGATCGCCGGCACGGTAGTCGCGCACACGCTGGCGCAGGATCAGGTCCTGCGCGCGCGCCGGCGCACGCAGCGGGTCGGCCTGCACGAAGCCGAGCCGCGCGATCGCTGCCGGCAGCGTGGTCGGCGCGAACAGCGTGCGCGCCAGCGCGTGGCGGCGCAGGTGGTCGAGGGTGATGCACATCGGCTTAAATCATGCATCCACGGGGCATCGGATCCGGGAGTATCCGGAAAGGCCCGCTATGCAGATGGGGCAGAGCGGAGATGTTTGACGGAGAACCGCCGCGCGTACTTGGCTATGCGCTGACTGACCGGCAGCCGCTGGCCGTCGTCCACACGGTGAACAGTCCAATCGCGGCGGCCACCAGCGAAAGGCCCAGAAGCAGCCACCACAAGCGTGCGGCGGTCCTCGTCAGGATGGACTCCTCCGGGGACAGAAAGCGCTCCCAGCCCAACCCCCTCGAACCCAGGCTGGACTCGAGACTGGCGAGATAGATTGAAAAGTGGTCCACGCGCTGCCTTGCGACCTTCGCCATCAGGCCGGCGCAGCCCACGAAGGCGGGCGGAATGAGCCAGCCGAACGTGAGTACGTGCCTAGGGAGCTTGACGCAAACCACCATCGCTTCGGATACCGAGAAGCTGTTGACGACGAGCCAGGCGAACACCGATGCGAACACGACTAGGGAGTAACGAAACAAGGCTTCGATGCGTGACAACAGTCCGATCACCTCGGCGCGAAGCTGGCGGTACTCCTCCAGGTGAAACGCCCTTGCATCTTCATCCATGTCCGTTGCTCCGACGCGATTGGCGCGGCCCGCGACGCATGCAACGGCAGCGCAGACGGTCAGCCGGGAGAGCGGGCAGGACGCGGCCCTCTCCCCCGGCAATGGGGGATAGGGTTGGGGAGAGGGGGTGCGGCCACGCAGTGCGGCATTGAAGGCACGATTGGTCCATTGCAGCCCTCCTCGGTGCCGGCCAGTCGCGCGCTGGCGAGCTATCGGATCGCCGCCAGCGCGTCGGGAATGGCGCGCCGCTCGGGGTACTTGCGATCTGCGCCATACTGGCGTGCCTCGTAGGTCTTGACCCACCAGTAGGCGGCAAAGACCCAGATTCCCACGGCTTCGACCCAGAAGACGGTGCGGTCGGCGCAGTCAGATCCTGCGTTCGGCGACAGCCGCAGCAGCGCGGCGGTGCCCAGCGGCACGGCCCACATGGCCACGCCGAGCAGCTTGTAGAGCCAGCGATAGAACTTGCGCACCGCAGGATTGGCGATCAGGTGCAGCGTGCGCTGGGAACAGAAGACGCACACGCTGCCGATGGCGGCAAAGAAGCCGACCGCGGAGTAGCCGTGCAGGCCCGATCGAACCAGCACATCCGCCGTGCGATCCAGCGTCGGCGAGAACGCCACGCATGGCCCGGCGCAGGGCGGAAAACACTGCAGCAGGCGAGCCGGGTCAGTCGGGAACAGCGCCACGCCGACGACCAACACGCCGGCGACGTTGAGCAACCAGTCTTCGGCGCGGCTGAAGCCCTTGTAGATCAGCAGCGCCAGGCCAACGGCGCACAGCGCGCCGACCATCACGTCGCGCAGATCGGTGTGGTAATAGGCGCTGATCGTGGGTTGCGGTGCGATGTCCAGCAGCGCCTTGCCGCCGAGCCACAACACCAAAGGCAGTGCAACCGCAATCGAGCCGAGGCTGACGCGCAGAAAGAAGTAGGTGTCAGCGATGTCCGACGTGTATTGCGCCGCGCCGGTCCGTTGTTGCCGCATGTCAGTTCCCGCATTGGTTGCGCGGCCAAGTGTGCGCCCGGTCGGCAGGAACAGGCATCCTCACTTTGCACGAAGACACGATGCCGGTATCGACCCAGCTGCCTGAAGTCGGCGTCGGGCCGAACTGGGAGCGTGCGCACTGACGGCGCTTGGAAACATTGGCCCGCACCTCCTCACGGCTGAGGATGCGTGCGGCGCCACGACCGGTTCAACTCGCACACGTCACAAGCCCCCGATGGAGGCACGCGATGGCGTGCGGTGCGCAGAGCAAGCCCCAGCCCGTGGACGAGCGAGCGCTCGAAGACGGGCCGTTCAGTACGGAAGAAGTGCTGCGCAATGAACTGGCGCAGCTGATGGGTGACCAACCTGGCGGCAAGTCCTGGAGCGACAGGTCGTGTTCGCTGGATGCACTCTGGAAGCAACTGCATGCGCAGCCTGCCGATCAGCGTCCGAACGCGCTGTGCCTGTCGGGTGGTGGCATCCGCAGCGCCACCTTCTGCCTGGGCGTGCTGCAGTGGCTGGCGCAGCACGGGCGGCTGAAGGATTTCAACTATCTGTCCACGGTCAGCGGCGGCGGCTACATCGGCAGCTGGCTGGTCAATGGCCTGTGTCAGGCTGGCAAGGACGATCCCGCCGGCGGAAGCGACGCCTGGCTGCAGCGTGTCGGCCAGAGCTCGGGCAGCGTCGGCGGTGCCGTATGGGCCGGTGCCGCACGCAGCGCCGGCGAGGGCAAGGACCCGGTGGCGCCACTGCGCGCATTCAGCAACTACCTCAGCCCCAGCGGCGGCATGTCGGGCGATGCCTTCAGCCTGGTGGCGATCTTCATCCGCAACCTGCTGCTGAATGCGGTGGTGTGGCTGTCGCTGCTGGCGGCGATCGTGGCCGTGCCGCGGATCTATGTCGCCTTGCTCGGCGCGGCGGATCTGGCGCCGAGCATTCCCTACGCCTACTGGGTGTTCGTTGCCGCCGCTTTCGCCGCCATTGTCTGGGGCGTGTCCTATGTCGTGGCCGATCTGCCGCAACAAGGCGACGCGCCGGCCACGCCGACCGCGCCCAGCCCGGCGCAACGGCAGGCCGCCGCGGC
>DAORHX010000506.1:0-2999 GCA_035438245.1 Rubrivivax sp. | reverse complement strand
CCGCAGGGCGCACCCTGCGGACACAACAGGACGCTGCAGCCGGTGGGCCGCCGCTTGTCGGTGAAATGGCCGGCGCGCAGGCGGGGAACGTCGGTGATGGCGCCGGGAAACAGCTCGGGGCTACGGACCGTCAGGCAAACACGCCGGCGCTGTCGCGCATGCGCGCGCTGACCTCGCCGAGGTGATGCATCGTGTCGCCGAAGCTCAGCTCGATGACCGTCAGCCGCTTGAAGTAGTGGCTGGACACGTATTCGTCGGTGACGCCGATGCCGCCGTGGATCTGCGTGCACTGCTGGCCGACGAAGCGCATCGAGTTGCCCAGCTGCACCTTGGCCTGCGACAGCGCACGGCGGCGCGCTTCGGGTTCGTCGCCGAGCTTCAGGCTGGCGAAGTAGCTCATCGAGCGGCCCAGCTCGAGCTGCATCTTGACGTCGGCGATGCGGTGGCGCAGCGCCTGGAAGCTGGCGATGGCCACGCCGAACTGCTTGCGCTGGTGCATGTAGTCGACCGTGACCGCGACCATCCTGTCCATCAGGCCCACGGCCTCGGCGCACAGCGCGGCGATGGCCACGTCGGCGGCATGCTCCAGCGCGTCGTGGCCGCTCTTCGTCAGCAGCGTGGCCGGGGTGTCGGCCAGCACCAGCGTGGCGGCACGCGCGCCGTCCTGGGTCGGATAGGCCTGCAGCTGCAGGCCCGCCGCGCCCTGGTCGACGATGAACAGCGCCACGCCCGCGGCGTCGTTCTCGCCGCCGCTGACGCGGGCCGAGACGATGAAGGCATCGGCCTCGTCGCCGGCCGGCACGACGAGCTTGGTGCCACTCAACTTCCACTTGCCGCCGGCTTCGGCGGCGCGTACCGCCACCTGGTCGAGCCGGTAGCGCGAATGGCGTTCCTGCTGCGCCAGCACGACCAATGCCTCGCCGCCGGCGATCTTCGGCAGCCAGGCCTGCTGCAGTTCCGCGCTCGCATGTGAGAGCAGCGTCGGCGCCACCAGTGCGGCCTGGGCGTAGGGCGCGTTGACCAGGCCACGACCCAGCTCCTCCATCACCACCATCGCCTCGACCGCGCCTTGCCCCAAGCCGCCGTGCACTTCGGGGATGACCAGGCCGGCGAGGCCGAGTTCGTTGAGTTCGCCCAGCACCTCGCGCGTCTTGCCGCCGGCCTTGGCCAGCGCATGCCGGCGCTCGAAGCCGAAGCCCTTGTCGACCCAGCGCCGCACGGCATCGCGCAGCTGCTCCTGTTCGTCCGAGAACTCGAAGTCCATGTCTGTCTCCCTCAGCCGAGCACGGTCTGCGCGACGATGTTGCGTTGCACCTCGTTCGACCCGCCGTAGATCGTCGTCTTGCGCTGGTTGAAGTAGGTGCCGGCCAGCGGCAGCAGGAAACGGTCGATGGCGATGTCGCCCTGCCAGCCGCCTTCCATCGCCTCGTGCAGGTAAGGTACGGTGACCGGGCCGCCGGCCAGCATCATCAGCTCGCTGTAGCGCTGCTGGATCTCGCTGCCGCGGATCTTCAGCAGCCCGGCCACGTCCAGGCTCTGCTTGCCGCTCTTTTCGGCCCACAGCACGCGCAGCACCATCATCTCCAGCGCCACGACGTCGATCTCGAGCAGCGCGATCTGGTCGCGGAAACGCGCGTCGTCCCACACGCCCTCGCTCTTGGCGATGCGCTTGAGCCGCTCCAGCTCGCGCTTGGCGCGGTTGACGTCGGCGATGTTGGTGCGCTCGTGCGCCAGCAGGTGCTTGGCGTAGGTCCAGCCCTTGTTCTCCTCGCCGATCAGGTTCTCCACCGGCACCTCGACGTTGTCGAAGAACACCTCGTTGACCTCGTGCTCGCCGTCCATGGTGATGATCGGGCGCACCGTGATGCCCGGGCTCTTCATGTCGATGAGCAGGAAGCTGATGCCCAGCTGCGGCTTGCCCTCGCTGCTGGTGCGCACCAGGCAGAAGATCCACTCGCCGTGCTGGCCGAGCGTGGTCCAGGTCTTCTGGCCGTTGACGATGTACTTGTCGCCCTGCCGATCGGCTCTGCACTTCAGCGAGGCGAGGTCCGAGCCCGAGCCGGGTTCGCTGTAGCCCTGGCTCCACCAGACCTCGCCGCTGGCGATGCCGGGCAGGAAGCGCTGGTGCTGCTCGGCATTGCCGAAGTGCATGATCACCGGCGCCACCATCACCGGGCCGAAGGGCAGGATGCGCGGCGCGCCGGCTCTGGCGCACTCTTCCTCGAACAGGTGCTTCTGCACCGCGTTCCAGCCCGGGCCGCCGAACTGCGTCGGCCAGTTGTAGCCCAGCCAGCCTTGTCTGCCGAGGATCTTCTGCCAAGCCTGCTGGTCGTCGCGGCTCAGGCGCAGCGCGTTGTGCACCTTGTGGCTGATGTCCTTGGGCAGGTTGTCCGCCACCCAGGCGCGGACCTGCTCGCGAAAGGCGAGCTCCTCGGGGGTGAAGTTCAGGTCCATGACGTCTCCTCGCCTGCGAATGCAGCCTCGTTTCTAGCACGATCGGGCGCGTGAACCCCGTCCCGACCGGGACAGTGCGGCGTGGGGCGTCAGCGGCGCTTTTCCAGCCGCAGCTGGTCGTTCTCGCGGCGCATCTGGAAGCGGGCGAGGAAGCTGTTGCCGAGCAGCACGTAGGGCATCTGCGCCGGCATGACGATGGCGTCGACGTTCGTCACCTCGACCTCGCCGACACGCACCGAACTCAGGTTGACGCGGTGCACCGGTACCGCGCCGTTGGCGGTCTGCGTCATCGCACGCGGCGCCTGCTGGTAGTCCAGGCCGATGTGCTGGGCTTGCGTCTGGCTCAGCGCGACGACGGTGGCGCCGGTGTCGACCATGAACTGCACCGGCCGGCCGTTGATCGCGCCGCCGGACATGAAATGCCCGCCCAGGCCG
This sequence comes from Rubrivivax sp., assembly GCA_035438245.1. GTDB lineage: Bacteria > Pseudomonadota > Gammaproteobacteria > Burkholderiales > Burkholderiaceae_C > Rubrivivax. The sequence continues at coordinate 110 of DAORHX010000506.1, read as the reverse complement.
ACCGGCAGCACGATCTCCTGCGCGCCGGTGGCTGCCTGCGGCGTGCCCGACAGGCGCGCCGGCGCGGCGCCGAGGCGCAGCGTCGCCGTGCTGCCGCCGCGCTGCACCTG
>DAORHX010000505.1:0-3003 GCA_035438245.1 Rubrivivax sp. | reverse complement strand
GGCGGCAGACGGCGGCGGCGGGGCAACCGCCTGCGATCGCGCACGCTCGATCACCGCACGCTTGTCGCTCGACAACCCGGTGCGCTCGTACAGCAGCGATTCGATCTGGCGCTGCAACTGGCGCACCGACCAGGCGCCGGCGAGGCATTCGTTTTCGTAGAAGGCACGCTTCAACGGGTCGTCGATCGCCAGCAGTTCGTGCAGATGGCTCCACGACAGGCGCAGCAGCTGTTCAGGCGGCAACGGCGAGATGCCCGAGGGCGCGGCCGCCGATTCGTCCGACAGTGTCTGGCGAATTGCTGCCGGCAGCGGCCGGCGATGGGCGCCGAATTCGTCCGACAGTGTCGGACCAATCTGCGGATAGGCCTGAAACAGCAGCCGGCACAGCTTGAGCCTGGTCAGGCTGAGGCCCTTGATGTCGCGAGCTGCAAGGTCATCGGCCAGGCGTTCCAGCAGCCGGGCACCGTAGCGCGCCCGATCCTTGCCGGCTTGTTCGTACTCGACGATGTAGGCGCCGACGATCCAGTTGCGCAGCACCAGCGCCTGGTTCACGATCGCGGCGGCACGGCCGGCCATGCCGGTGCTGGCAGCCTGAATCGCCTTCAACAGCCGGCCGTAGTCGCCCCGTTTGGCTTTGGCCAATGCGGCCTTCGATGAAGCGGCGGCGATGCGCGGCGCAGTGGTCATGCCGCCTTCGCCTTCGCCTTCGCCTTGGCGCCGCGGCGCTTGACGGCCGGCCGCAAGCGTGCCGAAACCGCTCGTTCGGCGGCGATGCGCTTCAACAGTTCGGCCGCAGGTTCGTCGTTCGGATCCTGCGGCACCAGCTTGCCGGCAAAGGCGCGGCGCAGGATGGCCTGGCGCAGCGCCTGCGCGCTCCGCAGCTTGGCGTCGAGGTCGGCTTCGAGGTGATCGATGACCGAGAGCTGGTCTTCGACGACTTCGACGATGGCTTCTTGTTCGGCGAGGGGTGGGAGCGGAATCTCAATCTCACGAACCCGCTCAAGGTTCAGGTTCGGCTGGACACCGCCGCTTGCCACGCCTCGAAGGTCTTGATAGTGCTTGTGGAGGAACAGCTTGACGTACGGTCCAAGAGCCCCGAGTCGCTGAATGGCAGCAAGGGCTTGATTGGTAGCGCTCTCGATTGCCAACTCCGCACACTTGCCTCGTGTCTTCCCCTCCCCGTACATCGCCACCAGCAATGTGCCGGCGGGGTACAGCGTGAGGTTGCATTCACGCATTGCCGCCGCAGTCACAAACTCCGACGGATCTCGAACAATCGGCGCATTCACACAAGAGCTGGTGACCCATGGGATAGAGCCCCCTTCGTAGTAGAGCGCCTTCATTCCGCGGTTCGGCGTTGCACCGGTGCCCACTTCGCCAAGCTGTCCCACGGTAGCGCTGCACCATGTCGGCGGCAGACGGGGTCGCTGCTTTGAGGCAGGAACGCCCGACTCCTGGTACTTCGCCTTCCAACCTGCTGGCGGTGCAGTGCCTTTCGCCTTGTACTTGGCAAGCTGATCCTCCTCCCAGCGGCGGCGGCGCTCGGCGAGGATGCGTTGCAGCAGTTGTTCGGCCAGCTCGGCGTCGGCATGCTGCGTGCGCCAGTCCTTGGTCAGGTCGCCTTCGACGGCGGCCTTGAGCACCGAGGCGCGATAGAGCTTCAGCTTGGCGCGCACCCGCTCCAGCGCGGCGACCGCAGCGTCGAGGTCGGAGAACAGTTCATCGAGGGTGTCGGCGATGCGCTGCTGCTCGTTCGCGGGTGCCAGTGGAATCGACAGCCGCTTGAGCGCGTCGAAGTTGATGCTCTGAACGGTGGTCCCGTCCTTCACGCAATCGTGGAGGATCGGCTGCTCGTTGGCCTTTAACGCATACGCCAGGTAGCGGGCGCAGAAACCGTGATGCGGCGTGAGTGCCTTCAGATCCTGGTTGATCGCCACCCACACGTGCGAGACGGCAACCGGAAGCGTGTGGCGAAGAATGCCGCTGCGCGTGACCACAAAGACCGAGCCCGGTGCCACCTTCGTCGTGGCCGACGCGGCAACTGCCGCTTCGGTGATGTGGTCCGCCGCCCCGTAGATTCCGAACGATTTCATGTCCTTGGGTGAGACCCAGGGAACGCCTCCGTCAGCGCGACATGTCCAGTAGGCGGATTCGCTCTTCGACGGCGTGCCCCCGCCGACCCACGAACCGAGACCGGACAGCGGGGCGAAGGACCAGGATGCCGGCAAGCCGGCCACGTCCCCCCTCACGCCGCCAACCTCTCATTCAACTCCGCCATCAACGGCAGCAACTGCGCGCCGAACAGCTCATGCGCCCGCCCCAGGCTGCCGTGCTGGCCGAACCAGCCTGCGCCGAAGTCGTCGCGGTCGATCACCAGGCTGGTGGCGATGTGCTCGGCCATGCGGTCCAGCCACTCGCGCTGCTCGGCGCTGAACACCGTGCCGCCGGCCTCGCGCGCGGCCAGCCACTGCCGGTAGCGCTGGCGCAGCTCGTCGCGGTAGGGCACGAGCGTGAAGCTGGGCAGCAGCGCGTGGCGCACCAGGTGCACCAGGTCGGTCAGCACCTCGCCGCCGCTGGATTTGACGGCCTGAGCGCCCTCCACCGCCTGGAACGCGCGCCACAGTTGCACGGGGGTCGCCGCCAGCGGCGGCAGCGCGATGGCGTCGCGCAACTGGCGCAGGTCCTTCAGGCTCAAGCGCAACGGGCGCGTACCGGCGTAGAGCAGTTGCAGCGCGGTCAGCTCGTCGCGGTGCGCGGCTATCCAGGCGCGAAAGTCCGCCACCTTGGCCTGCGCCTTGGTCAGCGCCTGCGCGTCGAAGCCGGCATACAGCACGTCGTCGAGCGTGTGGCGGTCGATGGTCTGTTCGTTCTGGCGCCGCATCTCCAGGATGCGGCGGCGCAGCACCGGGGCGAGCAGCGGCGTGACGGCGGCACGCGCCAGCGTCTCGGCGGCGGCTTCGATCTGCGCCGATCCCGGCGTGGCGATCTGCGCGAAGTCGCGCG
>DAORHX010000504.1:0-3006 GCA_035438245.1 Rubrivivax sp. | reverse complement strand
AACAGCCGCCTAAACCGTCACATCCCGGTGGCACGGGCGGCGGTGAGCCGGTTACAATACCACAGTTATGGCCATGTCCTGGTGCACTCGCCATCCATCCTGCGCCCACGAAGGGTTGTTGTACGGCAGTCGGTACGGCGCGGTTCGTTGCCGTGCCATCGCCTACCTGATAGACGTGGTTGTACTCTGGACGCAGCCTATGGCCCCGGCCGCGTGAGGGCCGACACCGACGCGGCACGCGCGCTGCGCGGCGCCAGCGGCCTGATCCACGCCACGCCCACCGGCATGGACAAGCTGCCGGGTCTGCCGTTGCCGGCCGGGCTGCTGCGCCCCGAGCTGTGGGTGGCCGAGATCGTCTACTTCCCGCTGCACACCGAGCTGCTGCGCGCGGCGCGCGCCAGGGGCTGCGCGACCGTCGACGGCGGCACGATGGCGGTGGGGCAGGCGATCGGCGCGTTCGAGCTGTTCACCGGGCGCCCGGCCGACGCCGCGCGCGTCGAGGCGCATTTCCGCGGCCTGCTCGGCGAGCGCCAGGCGGCCTGAGTTCCCCCAGGATGACCCAGGAGAAGCGCATGCCGCACAGCGTCGAGCGTGAAGCCAACGTCGAGTTGCCGAACCCGCTGGGGCTGGCCGGCATCGAGTTCATCGAATATGCGACCAGCCGGCCGCAGGCGCTGGGCCAGGTGCTGGAGACGCTGGGCTTCCGGCCGGTGGCGCGCCACCGTTCGCGCGAGGTGCTGCTGTACCGCCAGGGCACGATGAACATCGTCATCAACGCCCATGCCGGCGTGCGACCGAGCAACGTGCAGCCGACCGAGACGCCGGTGATCGCCGCGGTCGCCTTCCGCGTGCGCGACGCCGCTGCGGCCTATCGGCGCGCGCTGGACCGCGGCGCCTGGGCGGTGCCGATCCAGGTCGAGGTAATGGAGCTGCACATTCCGGCGGTGCATGGCGTCGGCGGCAGCCGCATCTACTTCGTCGACCGCGCCGACGCGTTCTCGATCTGGGACGTCGACTTCGTGCCGATCCCGACGGTCGACAAGCAGCCGCCGGCCATCGCCGGGCTGCACTGGTTCGGCCTGGTGCAATACATCGGCAACGACCGCATGGAGGACTGGTGCGAGTTCTACCGCGAGCTGTTCGGCTTCGAGCGGCTCGAGGACACGCAGCGCTTCGGCATCCTGCCCAAGGGCCACGTCCTGCGCAGCCCCTGCGGCAGCTTCTACTGGCAGCTGATCGAGCCCGAGCCGGGGCTGCTCGACGTCGACGGCGACCAGCCGGGCGAAGAATCGCTGCAGCGCATCGGCTTGGGCACGTCCGACGTGCCGGCGGCGGTGGCGGCACTGCGTGCGCGCGGCGTCGACTTCATCGAGGCCGCCGACCTGCACAGCGGCGCGCGCGGCGCGCTCACCGTGCCGCAGCTCGGCGGGCTGATGTTCGAGCTGGTGCGCCACGGCTGAAGGACGGGCGATGACACGCAGCACCGGCTTCATCGACGACTTCGGCATGGACACGACCACGCTGGCCGGCGAGCTGTCGGCCAAGCTGGCGGCGATGCGCGAGGCCGGCTTCAGCCAGGTGATGCTGAAGGCCAACGACATCGTCGGTCACCCGGGCGGCGTGCCGGCTGCGGTGCGGGTGGTGCGCGACAGCGGGCTGCGTGTCACCGGCTTCCAGGTGCTGCGCGACTTCGAGGGCCTGTCGGGCCATCTGCATGACTACAAGGTCGACATCGCCAAGGGCATGCTGGAGATGGCGCATGCGCTCGGTGCGCCGCTGCTGCTGGTGTGCTCGTCGACCAGCCAGCATGCGAGCAGCGACGTGGACGTGATCGCGCGCGACCTGCGCAAGCTGGCGATGCTGGCGGTGCCGCTGGGCATCCGGATCGCCTACGAGGGGCTGTCGTGGGGGCGCACGATCAACGAGTTCACGGCGGCCTGGGATGTGGTGCAGCGTGCCGACGCGCCCAACCTCGGCCTGGGCTTCGATTCGTACCACGCGCTGGCGACGAAGACCGCGCTCGAGGGCCTGGAGCTGGTCGACGCGGACAAGATCTTCCTCGTGCAGCTGGCCGACTTCATGTGGCAGGAGACGCGCACCGTCGAGGAGCGCATCGCCACCGCACGCACCTTCCGCGTCTTTCCCGGAGAGGGCGTGCACAGCGCGCAGGTGGCCGAGCTCGTGCAGCGGCTGACGGCGATGGGCTATCGCGGCGACTACAGCTTCGAAGTGTTCAACGACGACTACCAGCAGCTGCCGCTGCCGCTGGTGGCCGCACGCGCGCGGCGTTCGGCCGAATGGCTGGGCGAACAGGTGCTGCGCCGCGCCGTGCCGCTGCCGGGCCGCCTGAGGCTGCGCCGCTGAAGCGGCGACAATCGCCGCGGTCGACCCGACCACCACACCATGCCCACGATCCTCGTCCTCAACGGCCCGAACCTGAACCTGCTCGGCACGCGCGAGCCCGCCGTCTACGGCCACACCACGCTGGCCGACGTGCAGGCCTTGTGCGAGGCCACCGGCCAGCGCCTGGGCCTGGCCATCGACTTCCGCCAGAGCAACCACGAAGGCCTGCTGATCGACTGGGTCCACGAAGCGGGCATCGCCCACCGTGCGGGCACGCTGCTCGGCGTGGTCTTCAACGCCGGGGCCTACACGCACACCAGCGTGGCGCTGCACGACGCGGTCAAGGGCGCGGGCGTGCCGATGATCGAGGTGCACATCAGCAACGTGCACGCGCGCGAGCCGTTCCGCCACCACTCGTACCTGTCGCCGGCCGCCGCCGGCATCGTCGTCGGCTTCGGTGTCGACGGCTACGCGCTGGCAATCGAGGGCCTGGCGCGGCGCGCCGCCGCTGCGAAGAGTGCCTGAGGCCGCGCTGCTCGCGCAGTCGCTGCTGGTCGGCCTGTCGATCGCCGCCCCGGTCGGCCCGATCGGGCTGCTGGTGATCCAGCGCACGCTGCAGCACGGCAGCGGCATCGGGCTGGCCACCGGGCTGGGCGCAGCCAT